>JBGSIG010000528.1:0-3484 GCA_041742655.1 Ferruginibacter sp.
TAAGTGTGAACGTAAAAACCACGCTATCTTCTGATGTGTTTCCATTAGTTGAGTAATAAAATCGCTGGTTCCAATATCATGGTATTCATTTGCAAAACGATGTATATTTTCCCTGCAATGGATAATAATACTTTCATGATCTATCAGCAACTCATTCAAGAATCCATTGCTATCATTATTCTCCCTGTTTACTTCTGTAAGATGTGTTAACTCCAGGAAAGATTTTAATGTGGCATAAGCATAGTGTCCGATTGAACGGATGCGCTCTGCTATGTTGTCAATAATTTCATCCAATTGTTCAAATTGAAATTCAAAAAATTTATGCTTATCATAAAAATCAGCTCCTTCTATATTCCAGTGTGCGTTTCGTGTTTTAATATCTAACACATATTCATCTGCTAATAGTTTCGCTAATTCGTTGGCCACAGCCTGGCGGTTAGTATCTGTAATTCTAATATTTGTTTCCATTATTTTATTTTTTTAGTTGAACAGTATTTTTAAGTTTTAATATTTTAAAGCAACGGTTCCGGTTAGAGGTAACAACACCGTCCTACAGTTACGCCAATTTCTACTGCATTAAGCAAAGGTTTCCATTTAATGGCATATTCAACATCGTTGCAAATCTTCATTTGTTTTCATTGTTTAAGTTTTGAAATTTTAAAATTTTTTACATAACAAAAGTGGGTTTATTAACTACAGAAATTGTTACACAATTCCAGAAATAAATTACATCATTCACACATTTGCAACTGCATTCAAATTATAAGGTTAGCTTACCAGGCAAAGTATTTTTTTACAATTAAATTATTAATTCGAGTGGGGTATGAGCAGGTGAAAAGATTTGAAAGAGGTATAATTTCTGGCAGAAAATCGTTTAAAAGTCCTTTTAACGAAAGCATCAAACTTTTACATGCCATACAGGACATTTACTTAGAGGAGCAAATTGATGTTGCTTGAGTTCAGGTTTTAATACCCAATTATAAATAACAATGAAAGCAGAAAAAAATAATTTACTTACCATCAACGGTGGTTCATCCAGCATAAAGTTTGCCCTGTATGAAATAGAAGGATCTCTTAAACAATTGTTTTATGGTGAGGTTGAAAAAATCGGTACAAAAAGTGCTACACTCAATTTTATAGATGTAATTAACAACAAAACCAATACTATAAATATCCATACTGATGACTATGATGAATCTGTAAACCACCTCATTGACTGGCTTGAATTACAAGATGGTTTTACTTCGGTAAAAGCCATAGGGCATCGGATTGTACACGGTATGCAACATACAGCGCCTGTAAAAATTACTGCAAAATTATTAGATGAGCTTAAACAAATTGTTCCTTATGACCCCGAACATTTGCCGGGTGAAATTAAATTGATAGAAATATTTACAAAACGTTACCCTGCATGGGTGCAGGTTGCCTGTTTTGATACCGCATTTCACACCGCAATGCCAGTGGTTGCAAAACTATTGCCCATACCCAGGAAATATTTCGACATAGGGATTCGCCGCTATGGCTTTCATGGACTTTCCTATACATACCTGATGCAGGAAATTGAGCGAATTGCAGGCAAGAAAACTACAAATGAAAAAATAATATTGGCACACCTGGGCAATGGTGCAAGTCTGGCAGCAATAAAAAATGGAAAATGCATTGATACAAGTATGGGTTTTACACCAACAGCAGGTTTGGTAATGGGTACACGTACAGGCGACCTTGACCCCGGCGTTGCCTGGTATTTAATGCAGGTTGAAAAATTTACCCCGCAACAATTTAATCATTTAGTTAATCATGAGTCTGGCCTGTTGGGCATATCAGCAACAACATCAGACATGCGGGAAATAATAAAAAATAAAAATAACGACACCCGCGCTGCAGAAACTTTTGATTTGTTTTGTTATCAAACCAAAAAATTTATTGGCGCTTATGCCGCCGCTCTTGAAGGCCTGGATACATTGGTCTTTTCCGGTGGCATTGGCGAAAATTCGCCGGAGGTACGCAGCCAGGTATGTGGTGGCCTTGATTTTTTAGGAATTGAATTGGATGAAATAAAAAATAGGAACAATGAAACCATTATTTCCTTGGCTTCCAGTAAAGTAACTGTTCGTGTAATGCAAACCAACGAGCAATTAATGATAGCAAGATTGGTTTGCGATGTTTTGAATTTTTCGATTAAGGAAATGTAGGGTCAATATTTTAATCACCTGGAAAATGAGGTGGGTGTCAAGATGGGTGTATTACTGTCGTTTGTTGAAAAATCATTTCAGCCTATGATAAAAGTCATCCTTATTTAATTCCTTTTTTACTTATTTAGCAACACAGTTTTAGGTATCAATATGCATTCAAAAAATAATAACATGTACAATAAAACATTATCCCCCGAATTATTAAAAAAGATGGATGCATACTGGCATGCAGCCAATTATTTATCTGTTGGTCAAATTTATTTGTACGATAATCCATTACTTAAAAAAACATTAACGCTACAGCATATAAAGCCACGCCTGTTGGGGCATTGGGGCACTACGCCGGGTTTAAATTTTATTTATGTACATCTTAACAGGATAATAAAACAACATAACCTGAACATGATTTATGTTACAGGCCCGGGGCATGGTGGCCCTGGAATTGTAGCCAATACTTATTTAGAAGGCACGTACACGGAACTGTATCCAAACATTACACAGGATGAAGAAGGTTTGCAAAAATTATTCAAACAGTTCTCTTTTCCCGGCGGCATCCCCAGCCATGTTGCGCCTGAAACCCCAGGCTCTATTAACGAAGGTGGCGAACTCGGTTATTCATTGGTACATGCTTATGGTGCAGTTTTTGATAACCCTGATTTACTGGTGGCCTGTGTAATTGGTGATGGCGAAGCTGAAACAGGCGCTTTAGCTGCAAGCTGGCATAGTAATAAATTTTTAAACCCTGTGTATGATGGTGCTGTGCTGCCAATCCTTCATTTGAATGGGTATAAAATTGCTAACCCAACGGTACTAGCACGCATCCCAAAAGATGAGTTGGAAAATCTTTTTATAGGGTATGGTTACAAACCTTATTTTGTTGAAGGTAATGAGCCGGAAGAAGTACATGAATTACTGGCAACAACTTTAGATATTATTATTAATGAAATAAAACAGCTACAAAAAGAAGCCCGTACAAATGGATTTACAAAACGGCCCCAATGGCCCATGATTATTTTTACTACCCCAAAGGGATGGACAGGCCCTAAAATAGTTGATGGAATCCAGATTGAAGGAACATGGCGCTCACACCAGGTTCCCCTTTCAGAATTATCTGCAAAACCAGCGCATGTGCAACTGCTGGAGCAATGGATGAAAAGCTATAAACCAGAAGAACTGTTTGATGAACATGGAAAATTAATTGCGGAATTAGCAGCACTTGCACCACAAGGTGTACAAAGAATGAGTGCTAATCCAAATGCAAATGGTGGGCTTGTTTTACACGATTTAAAAAT
>JBGSIG010000529.1:0-1607 GCA_041742655.1 Ferruginibacter sp.
ATCTGCGGACACAAACTTTATTGGAATTGTAAAATACACCGCTACATTTTTCCCGTTCGATTTGCCCGGTATCCATTGCGGCATCTTTTTTAAAACCCTTATTACTTCATTATTAAAAATTGCTCCTCCATCTTGTTCAATGGTAAATTTTTGCAGCTTTCCATCATATCCAACTACAAATTTTACATGCACTGCTACCATTTCCCCTTCTGCCATTTCAGTCGGATTACTTAAATTTCTTTCCAAAAATTTTCTTAATGCTTTTACACCTCCGGGATATTCCGGTTCATGTTCCGGATTGTTAATAGGTTCATTTGCATCAATTGCCGGAGGAGAAGGCTTTGCAACTTCACTAAAAGTTGCACCGGAAATAGTTTCACCAAAAGTAGCTGGACCATCACTTGAAGGCAACGAAATATTTTCAATGCCGATTCTGTCGGTTGGCCTAAGTTCCTGCACAGTATCCGCTTTCAAATCATTGTCTACAATAATTGGTATCAGGGATTTCTTTTGAGATGTTTGCGCTGATTTCGCTTGCTCTTTTGGTATTTCCTTTTTAGGTTCCACTGTCTTAGGTGGGGTGATAATTCTAAATGAGACGTCATCAAATGGAAGAAGTGTTGCTGCGTTTTCACGAATAAAGGTGAATGCAGATAAAATTACTGCAACGGAGAGTGTTACCCCCAGCGCTTTCATTAGCCGGTTATTATAAAATTTGCGCAACGTATAGGCTCCATACTGTTTATTCCTTTTTTCAAAAAGGATGTCCAATACATCGCTGTTCATTATTAATTCGCTGTTCATTGCTGTTGGTTTTGATGTTAGAGAAAAAGGTTTCAAAACCGGCGCCGTTTATATTAAGATGCAGCCTGTCATCAATTCCACAATACCGGCAGCAACAGCAATACAATATATAAAATTCAACTTCCTATATTTGCGCATGAGAATTTTGATGGTATGTCTTGGCAATATTTGTCGCAGCCCTTTAGCTGAAGGCATTTTGCAGCAAAAGATAGAATCGGCCGGATTAAACTGGGAAGTTGACAGTGCAGGCACCAATGGATTTCATGTAAATGAGCCGCCGCATTACCTTTCGCAGCGGGTAGCAAAAAAGAATGGGATCGATATCGGCACACAGGTTTGCAGGCGTTTTAAAGCAGCGGATTTTGAACGGTTTGATAAAATTTATGCCATGGCAGCCGACGTGATAGTTGAAATGAAGCACATAGGTGGCGCTCAATACAACAGTAAAAAAGTTGACCTGTTATTAAACCTTGTTCACCCAAACGAAGACAGGGATGTGCCCGACCCATGGTATGGAGGCGAAGGCGGCTATCACGAAGTATTTAAATTAATAGACGAAGCGTGTGAAATATTAGTCAAGCAATCTTAAAAAGATACAGCTTTTTAAGGCTCCTTTTAAACAACCAACAAATAAAATAACTAATAAGCCTTATGGCCAAACCATCCATACCGCAGGGAACAAGAGATTTTTCAGCAGTAATTGTTAGAAAGCGGAATTATATTTTCAACACTATCAGGAATATTTTTGAACTGTATGGATTTGAACCGTTAGAAACGCCAGCAATGGAAAATCTTGAAACGCT
>JBGSIG010000530.1:0-2350 GCA_041742655.1 Ferruginibacter sp.
CATTAATGAAGCGGTCCAGCGATACAGGTTTTACCAGGTAGTCCGTCACATTAAGGTCAAAGCCCTGCAGCGCATATTTTTCGTATGCTGTTATCAAAATAATCATAGGTTTTACCGTCATGCTTTGTATAAACTGCAGGCCGGTGAGGCCGGGCATTTGGATGTCTAAAAAAATAAGGTCAACCTGTTCCTTTTCCATTATTTTCATGGCATCTAAAGCATTGTCGCAGGCAGCCACCAATTTTAGGTAGGGCAGCTTGGCAATATTGTCCTCCAGCAGTTCAAGTGCCAGCGGTTCGTCGTCAATGGCTAAACAGCGTATCATTAAGCAAGGTTTATTTGTAGTGTAACAACAAACATACCCTCTTTTTTATTTATATCGAGGGTATGATGTTTCGGGTATAATAAATTTAATCTTCTTTGCACATTCGTAAGGCCTATGCCGCTCGCTTTATCTTTTACTTCTATTGACGCAGGATCATATTTATTGCTTACCATAAAGTGTAGTTTGTTTTTTTCTGCATTCAAAACAATATCAATCTGCGGATGCTCTATCAAGCCGGTGCCGTGTTTAAAAGCATTTTCTACAAATGGTATCAACAGCATGGGCTCTATGTCATAAGATCTGTCTGCCGGATTTAGCATAACATTAATAACAACTTTCTTGCTAAAGCGCTGTCGCTGCAGGTCGATATAGCTTTGCAGGTAATCCGTTTCTTTTTCTAGCGACACCTTTTCTTCATCGGTTTCGTATAGCATATAACGCATTAGCGACGACAATTTAATTAGCGAAGGCTCCAGCAGATCTGATTGTTTACGGGCCAGCGTAACCATATTGTTAAGCACATTAAACATAAAATGCGGACTTACCTGCGAGCGTAGCAGCGATAACTCTGTTTTTAAATTTTCATTTTCTTTTTCTTTTGCCAGGTTATCTGCAGTTATTTTATCCCTGATGGTTTTGTAAGCAATGCTGCAGGCCAATATAAACAGGAACACAAACGTACTGAAGAACAGGTGCTTTTTAAATTCAAAATTTTTATCTGACTGTACCAATGAAATCCTCATTAACCAGGTAAGTATTACATAAATGGTAAAGCAGCCAACAATTGCCAACGTATAAAGTGAATATTTTTTTGTGTAGAACAGGCCGGGTATAATTAACACGGCATTTAAGTAAAAAAAGCCAATCAGTAACAGATCGCCAGCCCACCAAATAATAGTATTGATAGTTTCATTTGGATTTTGCGGGTGGGCGGGTTCATTTGGATTTTGAGGCCTTAGTAAATAGGGCAACGAAAATAACAGCAGCCATGCAGTTACATGCATTAGCACTGTAATCCATTTTTTTTGATACCAGGCCTTTTTCATAGTGCCAAATGTAACAATAGTTTGCCCTTAATTTAAGTGACGACGAAAATGTTGCGACGAAGGGAGATTTTTCTGATACCAAAGAGGGTAAAAAAGAAACCAAGGAGTTAAAAAAAGTCCAAAAAAGGATGATTTTTTTAGTAGCGGATCAATATAAGAAAATAAGCTTACTTAGCAATGTTATATTAACATTACCATATTAAATTGTTAAGAACTCGTACTTTGTTTTTTGGAATCGTTTTATAGATTTGTAAAAAAAAGCCATGCTTGTACAGAAAGATGAAACCTTGCTCTTCAATGCACAGTATTATAACCAGGAAAAATTTCTTGATGTAACCACCAAACGCAAAATCAATAAACATTTGTCAGACATTAACGACACCATTACAGATGACGATATAAGAAATGTAAAGACAGATATTGGTAGTGGCTCCTCAAATGTCTACACCACAACAAAGTTCCGCCGCTAATCTATTTACTCGCTGCTGTTGCCGGTAAAATTCAAATTAAACAACTAGTGCGTAGGGGATGGCTTAGTTTAAACCAGCAAGCCCATTCTGTTTTTCAAAAGACGATAATTTAAAGTAAAACACCAGTTGCTATGGAAGAAGAACAGCGATAATTTGTCTTTCAAATTTGTGATGCCTTCGAAGAGATGACATCTTTTTACAACATATCACAAAGTTCAAAAGCTTTCCAGAAAGATGTCACCTCTTATGCACGGTAATCAAATATTTAGTTCCGTATGTGCGGCGGGTCGGGGAAGGCCATATCCGTCAGTTAACGAAATGGTGATAGTATCTAAACAACCGAATTTTTTAAAATTTCGGTTGTTTTAAGGAGTGCGCCAGACATGTCAGTTCACTATAGGGTGAAAGTCCCGAACACGCTTGATGGTGGGAAGTGTTAGCTAAAAAGGCAAGGGTGTCCACCGTGAGGTGGAATCTGAAGGAAGCCTGAGGCAAACTCTCGGCCTTAC
>JBGSIG010000531.1:0-3630 GCA_041742655.1 Ferruginibacter sp.
GTTACACCAATGCGACACTAAATGCTGCGTCTTTTGTAAACAAAGGGATAGAATTTGACCTTAAGTTAAATCCTTTGGTAGATTTTGGTCCGGTAAAACTAAATTTTAGAGCAAATGCTTCATACAATACCAGTGAAATAAAAACAATTTACCCAGGGTTGGATAAAATATTCATCGGGGGCTTTACTACGGCAGCAAACTTTGCAGAAGTTGGGCAGCCCGCATTTGTTTTTAATGCAACTGATTATAACCGCGATAGCTTGGGTCGTGTAATTGTGGATGGAAAAACAGGCATACCTACCGTTAACCCTGTTCCCACAAGGTTTGGTCGTACTATGCCGGTTTGGATGGTTGGCTTGATTCCATCAATAAGCTATAAGAATTTAACTTTAACTGTAGTTGGCGAATATAAAGGCGGCCATATGGCTTATGCCAACATTGGCTCTGCTATGGCATGGACAGGTGTTTCGGCTGCAACAGGTCAAAACAACCGCGAGCGTTATGTATTTCCTAATTCTTCAATAGATGATGGAAGCGGAAAATATATTGCCAACAACAATGTTACCATCGAAGATTTTGGTAATTTTTACACCGCTGAGTACAGGTCTGCACAATCAAACTTCTTAACCAGCGCAGATTCATGGAGAATTCGTGAGGTTTCATTAGGGTTTGATTTCCCTGCCACTATGTTTGCTGGTCAAAATGTAATAAAAGGGTTAAACGTAGCTTTGAATGCAAGGAACCTTGTATTGTGGCTTCCAAAGTCTAACCAGTTTACTGACCCTGAATTCAATTTTACTACTGGAAATACATCTGGTATCAGTGACTCACAAATTAATCCGCCTACCAGAACAGTTGGTATAAATGTTACGGCTATTTTCTAAAAGCGAAGTGTTAAATATTAAATATTACTATTATGAAAAAATACAGTTTTTTGTTGATGTTCTTGTCACTGGCCGTGTTTACGAGCTGTAATAAGAACGAATTCCTGGATATAAATACTAACCCGAATAGCCCTACGGAGGGGTCTATTACACCCAACCTTATTTTGCCCTTGGCTTTGCACACCACTGCTTCGTATGCGGGTGCAACTTATGCTTCTACTGCCCGCTGGATGGGGTATTGGACAAGAGGTGGCGATTACGGGCCAAGCACAGAAGAAGAATCTTATAGAATTACAACCGGTTTTGGTGCAGGAACATGGGCCAATTGGTATAATAACCTGACCGATTACAATGTGATGGAAACTAAAGCCAACGCAGCAGGTCAAAAATTTTATGAGGGCATTGCTAAAACAATGAAGACATTTGGTTTTATGTACCTTGTAGATAGTTATAATAATGTACCTTATTCTCAGGCTTTTGATTTGTCAGGGTTTGTTTTGCCGGCGTACGACAAAGGCGAAGATATTTACAAAGACCTTTTTGCCCAGTTGGATGCTGCCCTTGCGTTAATCAATGCTGCTGATGGTAGTGATGTGGGAATCGCAACTGCAGATATTATGTTTGGGGGCGATGCAACTATGTGGAGAAAACTGATCAATACCCAGCGTTTAAGATTAGTGCTGCGCTTATCTGAAACCAGCGTAGTTAATCCTGCCACCGAATTGGCAAAAGTAACTTCCGATGGTTATTTGGAGAGCGGTGAAACAGCGTCAGTTAATCCCGGTTATGGCAGATCGGTTAATAGCTTGAATACGAGCCAGCAGAATCCTTTTTGGGATACTTATAGAGCGGATGTAGCGGGTGTACCGTTCGATAGATACAACAGGGCCAATAATTATGTGTTTGGACTCTTTAGAAATAATAATGACATACGTTACGAATATTTTTTTCTAACTGCAAGTTCGCCATTGAGCGGAGTTGACTACAGAGGTGGGAATTATGGAGAGATTACCCCTAATAATGGGCCTACTTCTAATAACCAGTCTGGTGTAGCTGGACCAGCATTGGCTATCAGCCCTGACCAAAACCAATGGTTGATAACGTCTGTTGAAAGTATGTTTATGCAGGCAGAAGCAACCCAAAGAGGCTGGATTAGCGGAGATGCTCAAACGGCATTCAGAATGGCAGTTATAGAGTCTTTCAAGTGGCTTGAAGTTGACGATGCAGCACAGGAAGCAGAAGATTATTTAGATGCAGGCACTGCAATAGTTGATTGGGATAACAGTTCAAATAAAATTCTGTTAATTATGACTCAGAAATATCTTGGGTTAGTGGGGATAGCTAATTTTGAGGCCTGGGCAGATTACAGGAGAGTGGGTAATCTGAATTATCCTAATGTTCCAAAATCTCTTGCTCCATCAGTTGCGTCAAATATTCCATTGCGTTACAGGTATCCTCAGAATGAATATAATTACAATGCTGCCAATGTGGCCGCGGAAGGTGACCCAAATCCTTTAACCTCTCCTATTTTTTGGGATAAGTAATATGTCTATTTAAAATTAAAAAATTAAAACATGAATAAATTTATTAAAGCGTTATTTGCAATTGTTTTCCTGGCAGGACTTGCATCGTGCTTAAAGGATACCAATTATGACGACAACATTACGGGGAACAATCTTTCCGCTGTTCCAAAAATTATAGAACTGGCCACGTTGGTAAACCCCCCTTACCATGATCAGGCACTGTCTTATGATTTTAAAGATGAAGATATTACTGTAACTGTTGTTACCGTTAGACTTGCTGCTGCAGACCCTGCTGCGGAGGATATTACTGTAACAATAGACACTTCACACACGGACGCCTTATTGACCGCGTACAATAACGCTAAAGGGCAGAATGTGGTAAAAATGCCGGATGCGATTGTTACCTATGTTGGTGGTTTAACAGTAGTTATTCCTAAGGGAGCAAGATCAGCCAATTTGGAAATAATTACAAATACTTCAGAATTTGACCCATCTTCTACTTACGGATTTGGATTTACTATTGGCAGTATAGACAAGGCAGGATATGTAGTTAGCGGAAATTTTGGTGAATATGTGACCACGATAGGTGCAAAGAATAAGTATGATGGTGTGTATGAAGTTACGGGCACTATGGTTGATGTATTAAATGCAACTTTTGTTGCTTTACCAAGTTGGGAAGCTGAACTTGTAACAGCAGGGGCAAACTCAGTAACGGTTTATGACCAGGTATATTTTGGTGCACCTTTTCACCCTTTTCTTGTAACAACATCAAACTCAGTGTCAGGTTATGGTTCATTTGGTATGGTTGTTACTTTTGACCCTGTAACAGATAAAGTTTTAAGTTTGGTAAGCCCTTATGTACCGGCTGGTAATACAAGGTATGGTGAATTAGATGCAACTTTTGACAGCTATTTTGATCCGGTAACAAAAGATGTTACCATAAAGTATTATATGTATCAGCCGAGTCTTGTACCTGTTGGTCCTCGTGTAACGTTTGTTGAGAAATGGACTTACCAGGGCCCAAGGTAAGCACCGAAAAATAGTTTAGTAAAAATGCCCCTTTTTTAAGGGGCATTTTTTTGAGGAGTGCGCCAGACATGTCAGTTCACTATAGGGTGAAAGTCCCGAACACGCTTGATGGTGGGAAGTGTTAGCTAAAAAGGCAAGGGTGTCCACCGTGAGGTGGAATCTGAAGGAAGCCTGAGGCAAACTCTCGGCCTTAC
>JBGSIG010000532.1:0-3095 GCA_041742655.1 Ferruginibacter sp.
ACTTTCCACAAAAGCCACACTGCCACCAGTCCATATAAAATGTCGCCAATGCTAAATGGCAGCCAACCTGTTAGGTATCTAAAAAATCTGCCGATATATGGATACACACCCGTTGAGTAAAATCGTTCTGTTACAATTGAATCGGCAGAAAATAAGCGAATAAAAACTACTATTAAAAAAAGGGCCCCGGCAAAAATTAGCTTCTTTTTATACATAATACGCCTTAAAAATAAAGAAAAACCAGAAGCATGTAAATTTTCGTGCAATAATTTGATATTAATTACGCAATTTAAGCCCAAAAATCATACCTTTGCCGTCCTTTAAACCAGAGGTAATGGGAAAAAGAAAGGCAATTGAAATAGCTTTTGTGGGTTTAAAGCCCGGTATTCATGACTTTAGTTTTAAAGTTGAAGACAGTTTTTTTGCAGATGCAGCCGCAAGAGACTTTGCAAATTGTACCGCAACTGTAAACCTTCAACTAGATAAAAAGAGCAGTTTTATGCTGCTTAAATTTGAAGTGGGGGGTAGGGCAGATGTAGCGTGCGACCGGTGCGGAAATCAACTGACAAAAGATCTTTGGGATGAGTTTAATATGCTGGTGAAAATGGTTGATAATCCAGATGAAATGAATCAGCAGGAAGAAGACCCGGATGTATTTTATATTTCCAGAACAGAAAGCCATTTATACCTTAACGACTGGATTTATGAGTTTGTAAGTTTGAGTGTGCCGGTGCAGAAATTATGCAGTGCGGAAGAATTAGGAGGGCCGAAATGCAATAAAGAAGTGTTGGAAAAGCTAAAGGAAATGGAAGCAAGCGAGGCAGCCAAAAATGCAAATGCTATTTGGAAAGGGTTGGAAAAATTTAAAAAGAATTAATACAGAATTAGAATAAGAACAACAATAATCAATTTATAACAACAACTAAAATTTACAGATATGCCAAATCCGAAACGACGCCATTCGCAGCAACGCAGTGCAAAGAGAAGGACGCATTATAAAGCAAGTGAAACAACTTTAACAGTAGATAAAACTACCGGCGAAACACATGTACGCCATCGTGCCCATGTCAGCGAAGGAAAATTATACTACAAAGGCCAGGTGGTAGCTGAAAAAGCTCCCCTAAAAGCATAATATTTTTCAAATCCTTAATTCTAAGTTCTACATTCGATTATTGAATGCAGTGCTTGGAATTTTTTATTTAAAGAATATACACCATGAATATTGCCCTTGATATGATGGGTGGCGATTATGCCCCGTTGGAAGCTGTAAAAGGCATTGAGTTATTTTTGGCCGAAGGCAATGAAAATATTTCTCTCACACTTATTGGTGAAGAAACCATCGTGAAAGACCTGCTGATAGCCCATGGTATTTCTTCTAAAAATATTGCTGTTGTGCATGCTTCACAGGTAATTGAAATGCACGAGCACCCCACTAAAGCATTAAAGGAAAAACTACAATCTTCCATTTCCATAGGATTTAATTTATTGGCATCAGGTAAAACTGACGCTTTTATCAGTGCAGGTAACACCGGTGCAATGATGGTAGGCGCATTGTTTAGCATAAAAGCCATTGAAGGCGTTAGCCGCCCCACCATTGGTGCCTATATGCCAAGGGAAAATGGTACATTGGGGTTGCTTTTGGATGCAGGCATTAACGCAGATTGCAAGCCCGAAAATTTATCGCAATTTGCTACATTGGGCTCATTGTATGCTGAGCATATTCTAGGTTTTAAAACGCCGAGAGTTGGGCTTTTAAATGTTGGTGAAGAAGAAGGCAAAGGTAATTTGCTGGCCCAGGCTGCTTATCCGCTCTTAAAAGAAAATAAGAACATACACTTTATAGGTAATATTGAAGGACGGGATATATTAATGGACAAAGCAGATGTAATGGTTTGCGAAGGATTTACAGGCAATGTGGTTTTAAAAATGGCTGAAAGCGTGTATGACCTCATAAAAAGCCGCAACATAAAAGACGAACATTTCGACAGGTTTAATTTTGAAATATACGGCGGTGTACCGGTGCTCGGCGTAGCAAAACCTGTAATTATCGGTCACGGCATATCACATGCCATTGCTTTCAAAAACATGATTGGTATAGCTCAAAAAATGATAGAGAAAGATCTTATGCAAAAAATGAAAGATATTTTTAACGCACAGGCATAACCAATTTAATGTTTTAGAATCTCTCTTTCTACGGTTAGCTTTATTGTGTATCTAATGAAGGCAACATAAGCCATGACAAGATTGCTATTTTGAATTGACAATTGATCATTCACTATTGCCCGTATTTTTACAAATTATCAAACATATCTTTCGTCATTCTTTCAAGTCCATAATCTTCTTTCCAACCCCAATCATTTCTCGCCACGCTGTCATCTATACTTTGTGGCCAGCTATTGGCAATTTGTTGCCTGTAGTCGGGTTTGTAGGCAATGGAAAATTCAGGGATATGCTTTTTTATTTCGGCCGCAATTTCTCTGGGTGAAAAGCTCATACCCGAAATATTATAAGAAGTGCGGATTTTTATTTTTGATTCAGGAGCTTCCATTAATTCGATGGTAGCTTTGATGGCATCAGGCATATACATCATGGGCAGGTAAGTATCTTCCTCTAAAAAGCATTCATAATTTTTTTCTTCCAGCGCCTCATGAAATATTTCTACTGCATAGTCGGTAGTGCCGCCACCGGGTGCACTTTTATAACTTATCAAACCGGGGTACCGGATGCTTCTCACATCTAATCCCCAACGGTGGTGATAATAATTACACCAAAATTCGCCTGCATATTTACTGATTCCGTATACGGTTGTAGGTTCAATAATTGTTTGTTGTGGGCAATTTTTTTTGGGTGATGTAGGCCCAAAAACGGCGATGGAACTGGGCCAGTAAACTTTGTGTATATGTTCTTCTTTTGCTATATCTAGTACATTCAACAAACTTGCCATGTTTAAACTCCATGCAAGGTTTGGATTTTTTTCGCCGGTGGCAGAAAGTATGGCCGCCAGCAAATATATCTGTGTAATATTTTGACGGATGACCTGCACATGCAGCATTTCTTTGTTCATTACATCCAGGCTCACATAAGGCCCGGTACCT
>JBGSIG010000533.1:0-2273 GCA_041742655.1 Ferruginibacter sp.
TTTTTAATTGCTCCACTTTGCTGGTTAACAATCCACCGAGCTTCATGGCATCTGTTCCTTTTTTCTTGGCAACAGATATTGTTACAGCAGGGTATGCAGACTTGAATTTTGTGTAGCCTGCACTATCTGCTTTTCCATAACCATAATAAACATATTGAGATGCTGTGGATGGTGCTTCTTCAACATTTGCTACTTGTTTTAAATAGATGGGTTGATTGGCTTTTATACCAATCACCAGTGAGGCAACATCTTCGGCAGAATTTAAAAAATCTCCTGTCTGAACCGTGAAAGCTGAATCACTCCGCAACAACGTTCCTGCATCCATCTGTATATTTGCACCCTGTATTGTTTTGCTGATACCCAGCATGTCAACCCCATTCAGTGCCATTAAAGATTTATTCAGCACAACTTTTATTTCACGGTTTCTTCCACCAGAAATATTTACTTCTGCTACATCCGGCACTTTCTTAATTTCATTAGCCAGTTCCTGGCTGATTAATTTTAAACGGTAATCGTCATAATGTTCTCCCCATAAGGTAAAGCCAAGTACGGGTACATCATCTATTGATCTTGTTTTAATGAGTGGCATCGTAACACCCTGCGGCATTACATCCATATGTTTCATCAACTCAGTATACAATTTAACCAATGAACGCTCCACATCTTCGCCTACAAAAAATTGTACAATCAGCATCGCCTGCCCATTCATAGAAGTGGAATACACATACTCTACTCCTTTAATATTGGAGATGAATTTTTCCATGGGCGCCGCTACTTTTGTTTCAACCTCTTTTGGAGAAGCTCCCGGGTAACCAATAAAAATATCTGCCATCGGAACCTGTATCTGAGGCTCTTCCTCCCTTGGTATTAGCATAGTGGCATACCCACCTATCAGCAGAAATGCAACCATCAACAGTATGGTAAGTTTCGATTGTAAAAATGCCTTTGCTATATTGCCTGATAATCCTTTTTCCATGTTGTTATTTTATTTTAACTGGTGCGCCATTATATAATTTGCCATCGGCCGATACAATAAAACTTTCATTTTTTGCCAGGCCGGAAAGTACTTCAACCTTATCACCCATTGTACTGCCCAAACGTACCCAGCGTAACAATGCGGTGTTTTGAGAACTTAGTGTATACAACCCCGTTAGCTGGTCTCGGTTGATGATTGCTTTTAAAGGAATTAGTACCGCATCTGAATCAGGAGTATTGGCAACCGGATTGTTTTTAACTGGTATTTTAATATGCGCATACATGCCTGCATACAATTGTTTGCTATCTGATGAAGGCACGGAAAGCTTAATGATATATTGGCCCCCTGTAAACTGTGACGAAGGATTTATTTGTGTTACTTTACCAGGGATATTTTTATTGGCAGACTCAACGGACATTATCGCTTCATCGCCAAGTTTTACAGATGTTATCTGGTTTTCCGGCACCGACGCACTTACCTGCAAACCGCCAGCCTGTTCAATAGTTAACACAGGCATTCCGGGAGTGGCCATGCTGCCTGCTTCTGCCATTTTTTGTGTAATTGTTCCGGAGAATGGGGCCACAACAGAAGTATAGGCCAGTTGTGCTAATACCTCATTGCGCATTGCCTTGGCTGCATCTGCATTTGCTTTGGCTGTTTGATATTGCAGCGTGATTGCATCCAGTTCTTTTGCTGACGCACTTTGTTGTTTATATAATGCAGTAAACCTGTCGAGGTCTTTTTGTGCGCTGCGCATTCCAGCATCTGCCTGTGCAATCATTGCTTCGGCCTGCGCTTTTTTTGCCAGGATATCAGTGCTGCTGACACTAAAAAGTAATTGACCTGCACTTACTTTATCTCCTGCCTTTACATTTATTTGTGTGATATACCCCATTACACGGGTGCTGATATTTGCAGAACGAATAGATTCCACTTGCCCACTTGCTTCAATCATGCCTGAAGTTGATGTGCCATCCGGAAATGCCACCTGAACTACAATCGGAACATCCTTCTGCTCCTGCATTTTTGTTTCTTTACCAGAACAGGCAACCATAAAAGCCGACATGATTACAGCAACAGCGGCTATTTGTATTTTAGAGAATCGCATAAATTGTTTTTTTATAATGAATTTCATTTTGCAGTTGTTAAGAAATTTAAATAAATGAGAATGGTTTTCTTTGTAAAAATGGCCTGGGTGTACAACATTTTTTGCTCAGAGGTTTGCGTTTGGGCCATCAAAACATCGGTAGTGTTTATTAGGCCCTGGCCATAGCGGTTTTGTACAATCCTAAATGAT
>JBGSIG010000534.1:0-3362 GCA_041742655.1 Ferruginibacter sp.
GAAAGGGTGAATGAACTCCTTTAATTCATATCCGCCATGATCTGCTGCTATACCTATTTTCATTGGTGATATTTTATCGGCTGAATAGCATTATTTATTTTTGTAACCAGAGCCTTGAGCCTCCTTTAATGCCATCCCTGTTACCCACTATTTGTATGTTTTTATCCAGTTTAAAATTAAGCTTCTCAGCGTTTCCGCCGCTGAAATATAACCTGTCATAATTAAAAACTGTTTTTAAAATTGTTATTACTTTTTTCATTCTGTTATTCCACGCTTTTTTTCCCAATTTTTTGTATGCCTTGTCACCTATGCATTCGTCGTAGGTTTTATTTTTTATCAACGGGTGATGGGCTAACTCAAGATGCGGCAGTAAAGTTCCATTTAGCAATAAGGCGGTACCAAAGCCGGTGCCCAGCGTTACTACCATTTCAAGGCCTTTTCCGCTGACAACACCAAGGCCCTGCAAATCCGCGTCATTTACTATCCTTGCCGGTTTACCCAAGGCTGTTTTTAAGTTCCTGCTAAAATTAACATTGCTCCAAACGCCGGGGCCAAGGTTTGGCGCCGTCATTATGATGCCATCTCTCACATAGCCCGGAAAACCCACTGAAATGTAATCGTATGCAGGAAAATCCTTTACCAATTCCTTAATGGCTGCCAGAAGCGTTACCGGTGAAGCTTTTGGCGGAGTCGGTATCTTTTCATAAGGCTTCAGCAATTTTCCGTCGCTATTTAAAAGAGTGGCTTTTACATTTGAACCCCCGATATCAATGGATAAAATTTTTATTCCCGCCGTTGATTTTGTCATGACTATGTTATTTAAATAAATGAACTACTGCTAAATTAAGCGTGAGTTGTCAGTGGTGAGTAAGCACTCCCATGATGCGCCATCCACTCACAACTTACACCTAACAACTCACTTCAAATGGGGCAGATTACAATTAACATAACATTACTTATTTTCGATAATTGTAACAACACCTGATCTTCCCATTTTATTAAACACTTTAAATTTGATCATCCCTTTTTCGGAAACAGGCCCGGTATATATTTTGCTTTTAATCGTTGGTACTTCACCGTTAGTAGTATAGCGGATGGCAAGATCAGGGAATTCTACATTGGCAAAAACCTTTCCATCTTTTACAATGGCACCTGCAAATGGTATCCGGTAATTATAGCCCCCGGCATAGTGATCAAGGCGGGGCAGTTCTCTTGTGCCTAATAAAGTGGCATATTGGGCCCAGGCTTTATCATACAATATTTCACTTTTTTCCAAATCAGTTTCCACCGCCCATTCCGGACTTTTAGCCCAGGCTTTTTCAGCCAAGGCGGTCAGGCGGGGCAGTACCATATATTCCAATTCGTTCGGCCCTTTTAAGGTTTCGCTCCAAATGGCACACTGCAACCCGATAATATTTTCCTTTCCGTAATCACTCAGGCGTTGTTGATCTGCATACACAGATTTATCAACCAGTTTACCCTCCTTGTTCTTTGCATTTTTAAGATAATCGTAAGGAATAAAACGATAAGATTTTTCAAGGTTTGTATACCCGCCCCAGTAATAACCCGGCTCATCATAAGTTTTATAGTGTGCCATGTCTAAATAAAAATTAGTTACAACAGTGATCACTACTTTGTAACCTGCGTTGGCCAGCCGGTAGGCAAGATCTTCGCTACCTGGCGTATTATTCCATACATATAATTTCATGTCCTGGTTAATAAAATCAGGGTTGGGGATATTTATATTTTTTCCATCAGTGATTGTTCTGCGAAAAGCTATTTCTTCCCAGCCGGAAAGCGTAAGCCCCTTCGTTTTTAAAATATCATTCACTTTAGATATATAGTAGTACCATAAACCATTTGTATTTTTTATTGCAGGATTCTTTTCTATAAAAGCAATACAGTCTGGCGATTGTTCCCAAACTCCGGCAGGCACTTCATCGCCGCCTAAATGAATGGTAGTTATAGGCGCACCCGCCTGTTGGTACATGCCAACAACTTCGGTTACCACCTTATCTACAAAAGTATAAACTGACGGTAATGCAACGTCCATTACATTGTCATGAAAATCTTGTGCAGTGGAGTATACTGACTTGTCATTTACATCACGAAGAAAATATTGCAGTGCGTCTTCCTTTTTTCCTTCTTTTATCAAACGTTCGTAGCGGGCATCCATTGCTTTTATGGCAGCTCTTGCATGGCCCGGCGTTTCAATTTCCGGAATAACTTTTATGTGCCTGTCAGTAGCGTATTTTAAAATTTCAATAAAGTCGGCTTTGGTGTAATATCCACTGCCATACAAAGAATCTGTTAACGCACCAGAGCCATAGGCGGCAGGCATGTGATATTTTTCGTCGAGGGTATGGCCGCGTTTTGCGCCAAAATTAGTAAGCTCTGGTAAGCCATCAATTTCAAGGCGCCACCCCTCATCGTCTGTTAAATGAAAATGAAAAGTATTTAATTTATACAATGCCATCAAGTCCAACACTTTTAATACTTCTTTTTTGGTCTGAAAATTACGGGCCACATCCATCATAAACCCACGATAACCAAAACGCGGAGCATCTGTGATAGTAACGGCTGGCACCGAAATTGATCTTTTATCTTTTGATATCATCCAGGCATCAGGAGGCAACAGGCTTTTTAAAGATTGGATGCCATAAAAAATTCCTGCAGATGAGGAAGCGGCAATCGTAATTCCATCGGCGCCTGTAGTTAACTCGTACCCCTCCGTTGATATCCCTTCCTTTTTTATCAGGCTGATATTCTTTCCTGGGGTGGGTTTTAGGGACACTGACGATTTTGCACCAAGTAATTGTAAAAGATCCGTCGCAAGCAGATTAGCATCCTTTTCAAATTCTGCATCGGCATTTATTTGCACTGTGCTATTCAGTAAAAACGACCCTGCATTTTCCTCGTAACTAACAGGCGTTGGAAATACCTTTATAGTATTTTCTACAGAAATTTTTCCTATTGCCTCATTACGGTCATACACCGCAGCAGCAAAATCAGAAACGATTCTTCCATCAACAGGTTGCATTGGTACAGGTGTGGTGGTTACATTTTTTATATTAATTCCTTTGTCGGGAGCATTCTCCCAAACAAAATAAAATCCTTCAGGCTGATCATTCTTATTTAGCATTGGTGCTCCGAATACAAGTTCTGTTACTACAGTTCCGCCGGGAGGTAGCGGCTTGAATGATTGGCCGGGGGATAATTGAAACAAATTCCCGGTGAATCTCTTTGTTCCGAAAATTGATGCGCTTTCTTTTGAAACAACATTATTTTTTGAATTGAAATAGATATTCCAACCATCGGCTGGCAGGGATTGCTTTGAATTATTTTTTACAGTTACCGTGGCC
>JBGSIG010000535.1:0-3673 GCA_041742655.1 Ferruginibacter sp.
AGCTTTATATTTTAAACAATACATCGAGCAACACCAACTAGGCTCTGCAGAAATATTGGATCTGCAACAATACCAATTTCCCATTTTTGAAGAACGGCTCTGGTTACAGCCAAACCCTTCAGAAAAAGTAAAGGAATTTGCTGAAAAAATAGCTACAGCCGATGGGGTAATTATTGTAACCCCCGAATACAATGGCGGTTACCCCGCAAGTTTAAAAAATGTAGTTGACATTTTGTATAACGAATGGCACCGTAAACCCGTTGCAATTTCAACAGTGTCTGGCGGTATCTTTGGCGGCACCCAGGTTATTACTTCTCTTCAATTTTCTTTATGGAAAATAAAAGCATGGACTGTACCTGTAATGTTTCCCGTACCATCTGTGGAAAAAGCATTTGATGAAAACGGGAACGCATCGGACAAAGAGGGAACAGACAAGAGGGCGGCGCTTTTTATTATGGAACTCCTTTGGTGCATTGAAGCAAAAAACAGAATGACAGAACAATAGTATTTTTTGAAAATAACTGCCATGCAAAATAATTATACCGTTCCGCAAGGAACATGTATTGGTCATGTACATCTAAAAGTTGCCGACCTGCAACGGGCCTTAAACTTTTATCATGGTCTGCTGGGTTTTGAAATAACACAACTGTATGGAGATAGTGCGGCATTTATATCTGCAGGTGGCTATCACCATCATATTGGGTTAAATACCTGGCAAAGTAAAAATGCAGCGCCAGCATCAGGCCAACATCCGGGACTTTATCATCTTGCCATTTTATATCCCACCCGCAGAGACCTTGCCGTAATTTTTAAGCGCCTAGAGCAGGCAAATTACCGATTGGATGGCGCTTCGGATCATGGTGTATCGGAAGCGCTATATTTAAGTGACCCTGATAAAAACGGGGTAGAGTTGTATTGGGACAGGCCAAAAGAAGAATGGCCGTTAGACGCAAACGGCAGTATTGATATGTACACCCGCCCCCTGAATTTGCAACATTTACTGGAAGCAATTGACTAAAATTTGCCGTAACTTCTTGTGCCGTACTGGTAGCCAAAATGAAAGCTGTTAAAGCCCCTAAAGGCCAACCGCACACTTTTTGCACAGGTTTTACGTTAGTAATAAATTATTTATATAATTAATTCATTGTTAACTCACCGGCAGGTTTAAGCACATTCTTTTCACAAAGCGGCGTTTAACTTCAACCACCCGGTCGTATTTCGGTAATTTTAAAAACGAAAAAATAAAAGGATG
Source organism: Ferruginibacter sp. (assembly GCA_041742655.1). Lineage (GTDB taxonomy): Bacteria > Bacteroidota > Bacteroidia > Chitinophagales > Chitinophagaceae > Ferruginibacter. Next base: position 1,253 of record JBGSIG010000535.1, read on the forward strand.
ACGAGTAAATTTATACGACAATTTTCTTTATTGGTTGGTGTACTGGTAGCCGGAATTTATCATTCTGAGGCTCAAACCAGTTTAAAACTAAAATATAAGAACTCCACCGTATATGCAGGTATAGAAGTTGGTTCAAAAGGAGTGAAAATGAGTTTGCTTGAAATTGGCAAAAATGCAAAAAAGAATGGTGCATTTCATATCGTTAAAGATACATCTATCAATACCGATTTTATATCCTTTACCAAAGCTACATTTCAGGCTACAGTTAATGGCATGAGTACGCTTTATTCCACTGCGCTCAACAACTACCACATTCCAACGGAGCGAATCTTTACTGTAGTGAGCAGCGGTGTGAAAGTGCAGGCAGAGAAGGAAGATAAGAGCAAGTGGATTGACAACCTTGTTGACTCTGTAAGAATAAAAATAAATGATCCCCACCGCAAGATAGAAGTAGTGGATGTTATCCAGGAAGCCCGCCTGTCGCACCTTGGCATAGTTCCGGAATCAAAAAGATTTACGACTTTTTTAATTGACATTGGAAGTGGAAATACAAAGGGTGGCTATTTTGCAGGCACTACTACTAAAGACATCAAACTTTTTCAAATAAGCTGGGGAACGAAGAGTACCGCCAATACTACAGAAAAAAGATGTGATGACGATAAATCTATCGCCAACTACGAAAAGCAATTATCCAGGGTGCTTTCTGGTGCCGTTAATACAGAAGTGATTTATGCAGTCAACGCAAGTGGTGCTTACAATATGAGTGACAATATAGCATTCAGTGGCGGCATAGCATGGTCTGTTGCTACCTTGCTTTTTCCCGATATGATAGACAATTCGGTACTGGTGGTTACGTTCGATGAGTTGCTAAAATTTAATGAAAAACTATCCTCCAATTTTTCGGCATATTCAGCTTCGGCAATCGAAAAAAATCTTAAACGCAATTTAGAAAATAAGGATGCCATTGTAAAAGAAGTAAAGACGGTACACAAAGTTTTCGATCAGCGGGCACTAATGGCAGGCACAGGTTTGTTGATTAAAATAATGCGCCAGTTTGTAGGTGTTTACGAAAAAAAGCAATTTTTTCTTGTAAAAAATGGCCAGGTTGGATGGATTTCTGCGTATGTAGATCAAACCATTGTTAAATAGATTCAAATGATTCAGCATAAATTGCAATGATTTATGAAAGATACCAAAACATCATTGTTACTATTACTATCCCTTGTACTGCTTACTTTATCACTTGTATTGCTTTCTATTTGGGGGTACCAGTTTTATTATACTGGAAAAACAAATAACCTCAAAAACATTGCAGGTTCAACTGCTGTTTCTGTTACCGAGCAAAAAACAAATGCTATCAGAGACTCTCTCCAAAAAGAATATGCATCCACCATCATTAAGCTGGATAACCGGATTGAATCCACAAAAAATGCAGCAGATTCGGTGATAGGAAATGTAGACAGCAAACTGGAAGAAATTAACAAATTAAAAAAGGAAATAGCAATCATTTTAAAGAGAGATAATGGCCCGCAAAACCTTGACAACGCACGTGAGAAAATAAACGACCTTCAACAAAAGGTAGAACAATTGCGCAACCGAAACCTTGACGTTGAAAAGGAAAATAAACGGTTAAATGTGCTACTGGAAAAGCTTACCAACACTAAAGCGGATGTTGAGGAAAATAATAAAAAGACGAATTCCGCCAATAAAACTGTTAATGATAAATTGGTTTCAACACCCACTTTTATTGTAACCGAGTTGCGCCTGACTGCCCTAATGACAAATGAGGAGGAGAAAGAAAACGAAACGAACGATGCAGATGACACAGAAAAAATGGCTGGCTCTTTTATTTTTCAATGCAGTAATTATGAGGCCACGGGAGCCGACGTAATAGTGGTGGTATTGCAACCGAACGGCAAAGTACTACAAAACTCTGTTTGGGAAACAGCCACATTTGACACACCCGAAGGCAGAAAAACTTACTCTGCTAAACTTCATTTTGACTGCTCAAAAGGTGAAGCCAAACGCTTGCTGTTTTCTTTAACCACTGATAAATTTGAAAGCGGCAATTATACAGTTCAACTATATTTCCATGGTGCCGTTGTCAGCAAATTGATAAAGACTTTATTGTAAACTAAAGCGACAGAATCTGTCTATTTTAAAGGCATAATACTGAAAAATGGTTGGTAAAATCGTTTGAAAGCTAATACTGTAAAAGATTATAGCGAAGTTTGATGAAACGCATTTCATCAAACTTTTTTTATTTACAGATCATGACATAAAAAACGATGTTGGGCTTGTGGCAGTTTATCTGTTATTGGCTGGGGCAACCGACTGGGTAAACAGCGGTTCAAATGTAAAGACTGCGGAATTTTATCTACTCAAAGCCGGCCTGCTCAACGGTATAAAAATCGCTTTACC
>JBGSIG010000536.1:0-2835 GCA_041742655.1 Ferruginibacter sp.
CCCCAACCATCCATAATTATTAGTATTGTTTTCTTATTTTTCATAGTTCAAAGTTATCTTATTTGCAGCGTTTATAAAAAGCACATTGCCTTAATAATTATTAGCCATATCTTCAAATAATAATAAAAGGCGTGTTGGCACGTTTTTAGTAAAATAAGTACTAAAATATTTCATATGAAAAAATTTTTTACGATTGTAGCACTCTGCATGGTTGGCTTATTATATTCTTTCGCTCAAACTTCGGGCCTCGAAGACGTAGTAGCAGCAATGAAAACAGGCAATGCTTCGCAGGTAGCAAAGTTTTTTGACTCTAATATTGAAATAAATATGCCTGATAAAAATAACAGTTATAGTAAAAACCAGGGAGAGTTGGTTTTAAAGGACTTTTTTGCTGTTAATGCTGTAAAGGGATTTGATGTTATTCATAAAGGCGAAAATGGCGGATCTCAATTCTGCATTGGCAACTTAATTACAAAAGGCGGCAGCTACAGAACTACTATATACATGAAGCAGAAAGGCAATCAACAGGTACTTCAGGAAATGCGTTTTGAAAATCGTTAAGCACCTAAATATTCCAGGATAGAAAATATCGAATTCAGCCTGTAAGAGTTTTTCTTTTACGGGTTTTTTATTTTTTATTTTTGTTGAATGAACTACTACGATCAATTGCAGCAACTAATAAAAAATGCCCTGGCAGAAGACATTGGGGATGGCGACCATTCTACCCTGGCCAGTATTGACAGTAAAGCAGAAGGTAAGGCTGTTTTGAAAATAAAAGAAGATGGCGTGTTGGCCGGGATGGCGGTTGCTGAAAGCATTTTTAAATTTATGCAACCCCATATTTTTTTTACAGCCTATAAAAATGATGGTGACAGTATGGAATATGGCGAAGTGGCTTTTGACATAGAAGCAAAAGTGCACACCATTTTACAAACAGAAAGGCTGGTATTAAATACCATGCAGCGCATGAGTGGTATTGCCACACTTACTAAAAAATATGTAGACAAACTAAGCGGCTATCATACAAAGTTGCTGGATACACGAAAGACCACCCCAAATTTTCGCTTGTTAGAAAAGGAAGCAGTGCGCATTGGCGGCGGCATTAATCATCGTTTTGGATTGTACGACATGATTATGCTTAAAGACAATCATATCGATTATTGTGGGGGTATTGAAAAGGCCGTTGAAAAAGCATTTCATTATGTACAAACTGTGAAACCAGGATTAAAAATTGAAGTAGAAACCAGGAGTATTGGCGATGTAAAAAAGGTAATGTCAGTTGGAAAGATTGATAGAATTATGTTGGATAATTTTGCGCCTGAATTAATTGCTGAAGCAGTTAAAATTATTGACGGGCAATATGAAACTGAAGCCAGCGGAGGTATTAACCTGGATAATTTAGAAGTTTACGCTGCTACTGGCGTAGATTTTATTTCGTCTGGTGCCGTGATTCACCAGGCCAGAAGTTTAGATTTAAGTTTGAAAGCTGTTAACATAAGCTGACTTAATATTCCGGTTATTTAACGATCTAAAAATATTTTGTTCAACAATTATTATGGCAAATAAAAAAATGAATTCATTGGGGGGACTGGTATATTCAACCGACCCCAATTTTAAAATTACAGAAGAAAGTTTTGTAGAACAGGAAACACTATTGCCTGCGCAACAAAAAATAAAAGTAAGACTCGATAAAAAACATCGTGCAGGCAAGGCTGTTACATTAGTAGAAGGATTTTCTGGAAAAGAAACGGCCAGGGAAGATCTGGGTAAAAAATTAAAAACCTTTTGTGGAACCGGTGGTTCAGTAAAAGATGGTGAAATAATAGTTCAGGGAGATAACAGGGATAAAGTGTTGCAATGGCTACAAAAAAATGGCTATACAAATGCAAAGAAAATCGGCTGACGCAATTTTAGGCTGAGCCTACATTTCTTTTACTTTTTCCAAAATGCTCAAAGCTCCACTGGGACATTTTTTAACCTGTTCAATCATTTTTTCAGTTTCTGCCCGGCTCATGTCAATCCATGGTTTTCTGCGGGGATCAAAAACCTCAGCCAATCCTCTAAAGCAGATTGCGGAATGGATGCATACATCAGGTTGCCATAAAATGGTAATTTCTCCATTCGTATAGCGGTGTGTTTTTATTGCCATAATATTTTTATTAACAAATAGTGTAAATACAATTTACGGCAAAACGATAATTTTTTAAGTTATTTTTGTACAAAGCACAACAAAAATGGTCTCAAAAATATCAGAAGGAATTACAATAAGCGTGGAAACCTTTTACCAGCCTGAATATAGCAATCCTTCGGCCAACGAATTTATGTTTGCTTACAGAATTACTATAGACAATAAGAATGAATACCCTGTTAAATTACTGCGCAGGCATTGGTTTATTTACGACTCCACTGGCAATTTACGCGAAGTGGAAGGTGAAGGTGTGGTTGGAGTGCAGCCCCGAATTAACCCGGGAGAAAATTATCAATATATCAGTGGCTGCAATTTACAAACTGAGATGGGAAAGATGTATGGTACTTATCAAATGGAAAATTGTAACAATGGAAAGCAGTTTAAGGCCATTATACCGGCATTTGAAATGACAGTGCCTTTTAAAATGAACTAAAAAATAGTTCCAATAATCTTCGCTGAAATAATTTACACTTCAGTCTGTTTTCCTACATCAATTTACACACAAGGGCATAATACTGAAAAATGGTTGGTAAAATCGTTTGAAAGCTAATACTGTAAAAGATTATAGCGAAGTTTGATGAAACGCATTTCATCAAACTTTTTTTATTTACAGATCATGACAAAAAAAACGATGTTGGGCTTGTGGC
>JBGSIG010000537.1:0-9375 GCA_041742655.1 Ferruginibacter sp.
TTTTAGTCGGGAACCTTACTTGATTACTTCCACTTAACGAAAAAACCGCACAAAATATTAATTCTCACAGAACCTCCCTCTACATGGCAGGGAGGCTTTGTATTTCTTATCTTTGTCCTTCACATAACTTTTTTGCAGCAAATGGCATTAATAAAAAGCATCTCAGGTATCAGGGGTACTATTGGTGGTAAAACAAATGAAAATCTTACTCCCTTAGACGTTGTAAAATTTACTGCGGCTTACGGAACACTGTTGATGAGGGAGAGTACGAATAGAAAAATTGTGTTGGGTAGAGATGGACGAATCAGCGGCGCCATGGTAAAAAGCCTGGTAATTAGTACGCTGAACGCATTGGGTTTTGATGTAGTGGACTTGGACTACAGTACCACACCTACGGTGGAAATGGCAGTAGTTTTTGAAGATGCAGCCGGCGGCATTATATTAACGGCAAGCCATAACCCAAAGGAATGGAATGCTTTAAAATTATTAAATAGCAGGGGCGAATTTATTAATGCTGACGAAGGAAAAAAAGTATTGGAAATAGCTGCGGCGGAAGATTTTAATTTTGCAGTGATAGACAAAATTGGCCACACAATCAGCGACGACTCATCTTTACAGAAACACATTGACGCCGTTGTTAACTATGATCTTGTTGATATTTCCGCCATTAAAAAAGCAAAATTTAAAATTGTACTGGATGCGGTAAATAGTACTGGCGCCATTGCAGTGCCTGTCTTATTAAAGGCACTTGGCGTAAGGGATGTAGTTGTATTAAATGGTGAGGTAAACGGAAAGTTTGCCCATAACCCAGAGCCCTTGCCCGAACACCTGACAGCCCTGAGTAATGAAGTGATAAAGCAAAATGCCAGTCTTGGAATTGCGGTAGATCCAGATGTGGATCGTTTGTGTTTTGTATGTGAAGACGGAAGTATGTTTGGCGAAGAATATACATTAGTTGCCGTAGCCGATTATGTACTAAGCCAAAAAAAGGGCAATACGGTTTCCAACATGTCGTCAACAAGGGCATTAAAAGATGTAACCCTTAAGCATGGCGGCCAATATTTCCCCAGCGCCGTTGGGGAAGTAAATGTGGTAAATAAAATGAAGGAAGTGAATGCAGTAATTGGCGGTGAGGGCAATGGTGGTATTATTGTACCCGATCTTCATTATGGAAGGGATGCCTTAATTGGCATTGCGCTTTTTTTAACCCACCTGGCAAAGAGCGGAAGAAGCATAAAACAGGTACGAAATACTTACCCCGGGTACTTCATCAGTAAAAATAAAATTACTTTAGAAAAGGGTATCAATGTACAATCTGTGTTTGAAAAAATACAGAAAAAATATAAAAATCAACCCATCAATTCAGAGGACGGATTGAAGATTGAGTTTGACAACGACTGGGTACATTTGCGTACCAGCAACACAGAGCCAATTATTCGCATTTATGCAGAAAGCAGTTTTGAAACAACGGCTGATAATATTGCCAAAAGATTGATGAAGGATATTCATGAAGTGATTTAGTGATCTGATTGCTATCGGATGGTGAACGGTCAATTGCTTGTTTCTGTTTCTCATAAATAATTTATAACTATCAAATCGCTAAAAGTGATGTTCAACAAGCATCATTCACTATCCGATAGAAATCGGATGACCATTGACCTAACATGAAAAGAATTTACTTTGACAATGCAGCAACTACTTCACTTGATCCTATGGTGTTGGAGACGATGATGCCATTTTTGACAGAAAAATTTGGCAATCCCTCCTCTATATATTCTTACGGAAGAGAAACAAAAATGGCCATTGAACAGGCGAGAAAATCTGTGGCTAAAATCCTAAACGCACACCCTGCAGAAATATTTTTTACCAGTGGCGGAACAGAAAGCAGCAATACCGCCATCACTGCGGCGGTGAAAGATTTGGGCTGCACACACATCATCACTTCTGCCATTGAACATCACGCAACTTTGCACACCGTTGAATATTTGCATAGTCTTGATGTTGCTAAAGTAAGCTTTGTGAAATTATTAGCCAACGGCCATATTGACCTTGATGACCTGGAAAAATTGCTGGCATCTACTGAAGCAAAAACGCTTGTTACTTTGCTGCATGCAAACAACGAAATCGGCAATATGCTGGATATACATGCGGCAGGAAACTTATGTAAATTATACAATGCCATTTTTCACTGCGATACCGTGCAAACGGTTGGGCATTTTCCTTTTGATTGCAGAAATACGCCCGTACATTTTATTACTGGTGCTGCGCATAAATTTCATGGACCCAAAGGTGTAGGTATTTTGTATATCAACGAAAATGTGCGCATACAGCCATTGGTACATGGTGGTGGACAGGAGCGTAACATGCGTGCCGGTACCGAAAATTTGTATGGTATAGTTGGTTTTGCCAAGGCGCTGGAACTAGCTACAGCAACGCACATGGAAGACAGCGTTTATATAGGTAGTATAAAAGAATACATGCATGATGCATTGTTGAAACATATTGCAGGGGTGGGGTTTAATGGCGATGTATTTGGGCAAAGTTTATATACTGTACTAAGCGTAAGTTTTCCTAAAACAGAAAAATCGGAGATGTTGTTGTTCAATCTGGATATTAATAATATTTGTGCCAGTGGCGGCAGTGCCTGTACAAGTGGTGCCGAGCAGGGCAGCCACGTTATCCGTGCCATCAATAATAATCCTAACCAGGTTACAGTGCGTTTTAGTTTTAGTAAACACAATACGACTGCCGAGGTAGATGCAGTGGTGGCTTTATTAAAAAAGATGGTATAAAAATGGAGTTGCTTATTACCTGAAAGACTTTAATGGGGCTATCTGCATTTTATTTACCATAGGATAAAATATTTTTTACCTTTTGTATGAAGCAACCTTTCTTCAGATTATTATCTTATTTGTGTATTATTACTTTTTTAATCCATTGGGTAGCAGTTTTTACAATGGCGGTGCCTTCTAACACCGTAAGTAAAATTATTGTTAATAGGTCTCCAGGTTTTCTAACTACTTTCACTTCGTGGAAATTTTTTACCCCGCCATACACTTTTAATAACAGGTTGTATTTTATTGTAAGGGATATAAACGGTAAAAATAAAGCAGACACAATAGAAGTGTTAGCAAACATCTCACTTCAAAAATATGATAAGGCCCCATTCAACCAAGAAGAAAATATTATCGATCATCTTGTTAATCATGATGTAGGAAATATTAAGAGGCTAGTTTGGCAAATGAAAAAAAAACCAACCGGTACTTTTCCGGGAAATTCAGATTCTTTATATATCGCCTCCGCTGTCGCAGAGGTAGCGTATAATAATAGCTATAGAGCCAGCCTGGCTACATTAAATAATTACTATAAAGTTGTTTTAAAAGAAAAAAATATTGATACCCTGGGCAAAGAAATTAAAATTGTAATTACTGAGAAGAAAATACGGCCATTTAAAAATATTGCTGATTCAGATTTTCCAATACAAGAAACAATTTCTTTTGAAACGGCGTACAATCCAATCAATAAATGATACTTCAGCCGGTTAAATATTATAGTGATTGGTTAACAGAGGAAAATCATAAATCCTTTTACCTGGCTTTTTTGAGAGTGGCTTTGAGTTTATGGTTGTTAAAAGAAATATGTATCAACTGGAACAGTTTCGATGTGCTATACAGCCCGTCAACATTTGTAGTTCTCAAAAATAATTTAATCAACAGGCTACCCGGAGGCTTAGCATTTGTAAGAGGTCATTACAGGTGGATTATCGCCTTTTACATTTTTATAATTTTCCTAAACATATTTGGCATTGGAAGATGGTTTACCGGGCTGTTACTTTTCTTAGTCGTCGATTTTCTGCAAAAAATGAATATGTCATTTGTTAATGGTGGCGATTATATGGCGAAGTTGATTTTACTCTATCTTATTTTTGCGGATTCGTACAAATATTTTGTATTAACTAAACAAAGAAATGTTGGCAGCGATGAGCGAAAATTTACAAACTTGCTTAGCAACCTGGCTGCAGTATCGATTATGCTACAACTTTGCGTCGCTTATTTTTCTTCGGGCATTGCAAAAATAAGCGAACCGCTGTGGCAGAATGGCGAAGCTACCTATTATGCTTTATCAATGGAACGGTTTATGGGCACAGCATTTAATAAATACATTGCTCAATATAAATGGGTTGATTATTTTACCAATTTTTCGACCATATGTTTTGAACTGCTTTTTCCTTTTTTAATTTGGGTTAAAAATTGGCGAAAACCATTGCTAATAGCTGGTGTATTATTTCACCTGTGCATTTATATTTTTTTAATGATCTACGGATTTCAAATTGTTTTTGTTTTAATTTATGGGATGTTTTTACCCAATGAAAAATTATTGTATTTCTCCAGAGAATGTAAAGCATTCTTTTTTGGAAAGCGGTCGGAAGTGATAGATTTTGTTTAAAATAATCACTCAGCGCAAACTCTTTTTCTCCTATTCTCTGCGGTTGAGTCAACCTGGAATTTCACTGCAGAGAAATGAGTTAATGGAGGTTGCGCAGAGAACACACGGTTGATGTGCACTAAAAGCTATAACCTAATTTGTCCGTAATTTCTTTTGGCAACACAGGCAGTTTTCGCCTGTCGATTAAAAAACTGTTTAGTTGTGAGATTTCTTTAAAAATAGAGTGCTTATCCATGGCCGATTTCAGGTAGCCTGCGCCGCTGCTGCCTCCGGTGCCAATGCGGGTACCAATCATTCGTTGAACCATATTAATATGCCGGTATCGCCAGTTGCCTAACTGGTTATCTATTTCCAACAAAGTGTCCAATAATTGAAAAGGTAATTCCAACATAGGATAACCACGATACAGCATAATGAACAAAGCACTTCTACAGGCTTTTGCAGTCAATTGCCGGTCGGTATTTTTTGCATGATCATAAAAAACCAGTTTAAAAAAATCCTGGTTATTTTTTTCAGCATCGGCTAAACTATCATCATAAACCCGCTCGTAATGTGCAAAAAAATCAAATTCGTCATTCGTTGTTTGTAAAGAAGATGATTTGAGTGCGGAAATATTCTCACCAATAAATGGCATACGCTCCAGCCAACTATTTATTAATGTTATTAGCGATTCTGCCGATTCGGCTTTTTTTATTTTGGCCACCTCATTTTCTTTTAATTGAGAGGTGTAATACTCTTGTCCATGTCTTTGTTCAAACCTAAGACCGAGCTTGGCTTCTATTTCTTTGAACTGCCAACTTTGAAAACCCGATGCTGGCCGAAGCATATCCCTGAAATCAAGAAAGTCCATCGGCGTCATTGTTTCTATGATATCTATTTGTTGTACCAGCACTCGTAAGATGGTAACAATCCTTTTCAGGCGATGCACCACAGTTTGCAGTTCTGCTGAATTGTCATTCAATTGAGGTTTAGCCATTGTTTCCATCACTGCGTCAATTTCAAACAACACCTGCTTAAACCACAATTCATAAGTTTGATGAATGATGATGAACAACATTTCGTCATGTGCCGGCAATTTATCCGGCCTAAAACTTTCTGGCTGCTGAGCGTTTAGTATTTTATCCAGTTGCAGGTATTCACCATAGTAAATAGGTTTATGTGCCATACATTTTAAATTTGTAGCGGTTATTTTAATTGGTACGGTTACCTCATCAATACTGTAGAACCTTTTTGCTGAACTTTCTTACCCGAATCAATATTTGTGTAACTCAGCATCCATACATAGGTGCCTGCATCCTGCGGAGTTCCATTAAATGTTCCGTCCCATTTTTTTGTCCAGTCGTGGGTTTCAAATATTTTTTGACCAGCCCTGTTGTAAATACTAAACGAAAGGTCTTTTGCTTTATATGCGTTGGTGGGATATAGATAGTCGTTAAGGCCATCACCGTTAGGGGTAAACGCTTTTGGTATTGCTATATAACAATTGGCCGCTACCCTAATTACGTTGGTTGCAGTATCTGCACAACCAATACTATTGGTAACAATTAACTGAATCAACACATCATGAATACTATTGGTTGATGCATAAAGTTGTGTGGGGGGTGCTTGCAGGAGGCTGATGTTTCCATTACCGAAACTCCAATGCCATGTAGTATTTAAGCTTCCGGTACTTTGATCTACAAAAACTGCTGGATCGCCGGGACAGATAACAGCGGTGGATTCAAATGCAGCATTTATAGCATTGTCTAATAATAAAGTAGTAGAAGCAGAATCGCTGCAAGTGCCATTTGTTACTATTAAAGTGGCTTGCTTCTCTCCGAATACCGGGTAGGTTATTATAGGATTGTTTGTCGTGCTGGAGATCGCATTGTCAAAATTCCATTGCCAGTTGTTCACACCATTGCTGCCGCTGTGGGTATAAAATATGGTATCCGTAACACATCCATAATGAATGGTTGCGTTGAAAAATGCAGATACAGTATCTTTTGTACTAAAAGGTAACAGTGCTCCTGCAGTCGTTTCTTTACCACACTCGTTTATAATGGTGTTGCCATCAGAGCCGGTAATTAATTCTATAATAAAATTGCCGGCTTGTTCTATGGGCGCAGTTAGTGTTAAGTGAATAGTATTTGTCAACCCGCCAGTATTGCAAACGCCTTCTGCTGCTTTAACGCCAACTGAAGCCGAACCAGTAATTATAAAATCGCTGCCGTCCGCGGCAATAGAACTGCATTTGATAGGATCTCTAAATTCAAGGGTTAACACATCAGGGGCGCATCCAATCCTGGCAAGACTATCCATTGGCGTTTCCAGAAATGGAAATACTGTAACAGGCAATGTCTGTGCTGACGGAATGCCCCGATCGCAATTATCCAATAAATTGTTACCATCTGTGCCGGTTTCAATACTAACGGAATAATCGCCGGGTGGTAAAATCGCCCCCAATGTTATTTCAATAGAATCCATATCAAAATTACCGCTACACCCTACACCGACAGCACCAATAATGGGCGCTATTGCTGGAGAAATGCTAAAGTCACTGCCATCTGCCGCAAGGCTGGTGCATTTCATTTTTTTATTGAGTTTAATGGAAATTTTTGAACCATCGCAAGCCGCCTTTGCTTTAAGTAAGTTAGGATTTACGGGATCAGTTATAACAGCAGTACCACCTCCAAACGACAAAGCGTACCCGCTCTGAGAATTACTAAAATGGCTGACCAAAAGAATGTATTCGTGCCCTTGGGTAAGGTTTGGCATTCTACTAAAAAGCGGTACACCGTAACCATCGCAATTGGACAGCGATGTGCCTGCACTGCTTGCGCCGGTTAAACCACCTTCACCAGACCAGTTACATGCTACGAAAAGACTTGCATTTGTATATACCTCTTCTGGATTTCGGTTGGTGATATCAAAAATTTGCCAGTCATAATCATCTGAAATGGTATTGGGTGTAATTACAAAGCCAAGAGTACCACTTTCAAAACAGGTAAACTTATACCAAAATGGATTTTTATCGGTGAGCGGTACATTCCTGCAAGGACTCGGCACCTCACGGTTACCGCAAATTGGAACAGAAGCAATGCTAAAAGTTTCTGTTCCGCATACCGGAAAAGCAGAACCGGGATTTTGCCCAAGTGCATTGCAGGTTTGCGCTATTGCATCTTTTGCAGCAAAACAGAGGAATAAAAGAATGACTATTTTAGTTTTTATCATATAAAGCAGCAAAGGTAAATAATGGGTGCCTTAATGGGCTATTTTTCTGTCTTCGTCATTTCATTAATTTTCTGCCAATTAATTTTCTTTATATCTTGTAGGTATGAAAAGCAAACTAATTCCTTACATTTTCTGGATACTATGTATAGCAGATATTTTTGCTATCACATTTAATTACCCCATTTTACAATGGATTGCAAAACCCTTACTATTGCCATGCCTGGTGTATTGGTACATAAGCGAAATAAATGGGGATAAAGATACCATGAGTAAATTAATGGTAGCGGGACTATTATTTTGTTGGATGGGTGACGTATTTCTAATGTTTGAAAGCCGGATGCCACTTTGCTTTATTTTAGGCTTAGCCAGTTTTTTAATTGGCCATATTTTTTACATGTTTTACTTTAATAAAATACCAGGTAACATTAAGACAAAGCAGGGAATAAATTTATTGATGTTTTTGCCTGTAGCAATCTATGTTGCTGTTTTACTAAGCCTTCTCTATCCCTCCTTAGGGCCACTTAAAATTCCCGTTATAGCTTATGCCCTGGTGTTGGGAACCATGTTAAGCATGGCATTGATGCAATACAGAAAAATAGCTGTTAACATAGCTTTACTATTTATTGCGGGTGCTATCAGTTTTGTTGTTTCTGATAGTTTGCTTGCTTTAAATAAATTTCACAAACCTATTTCACAGGCTGGATTTTTTATCATGCTCACCTATTGCCTTGCACAATATCTGATTGTAATGGGCGGCATTAAATTATATAAAAGTAGGCATGGCGTTAATGGCGGCAAAGAATACTAGAGCCGACTATTTAATTTTTGCTTTTATTTCCTGCAATTTAAGCAAGGCTTCTACGGGGGTCAACCTGTTGATATCTACGGCGTTCAGTAATGAGCGAATTTCTTCAAATGTAATAGAATGGGCATCAAAAATACTAAGTTGCATTTTCGGCTTGTTTAAATTTTTTATAGTTTGTTCCATGCCCTGCCCATCTTCGTTACTGCCCCTGCTTTTTTCTAATTGCAATAACACTTCATTGGCCCTGTCAATTAGCAGCGGCGGCATTCCTGCCATACGGGCTACATGAATACCAAAACTATGTATGCTGCCGCCGGGGGCCAGTTTACGTAAAAAAATAATTTTATTTCCCACTTCTTTATTGGTAACGTGGTAATTTTTTACACCTGTTAGTTTATCCTCCAGTTCATTTAATTCGTGGTAATGTGTAGCAAATAAAGTTTTTGGCTGGTGACTGCTTTTTTGCAGATATTCTACAATACTCCATGCAATTGAAATGCCATCGTAGGTAGAAGTACCCCTTCCTATTTCATCCAGTAAAATAAGACTGCGGGAAGTAATATTATTGATGATACTGGCAGTTTCATTCATCTCTACCATAAAGGTACTTTCGCCACCACTCAGGTTATCACTGGCGCCAACCCTTGTAAATATTTTGTCTGTCAGCGGAATTGTAGCCTGGCTTGCAGGTACAAAACTCCCCATGTGTGCCATCAGCGTAATCAATGCAGTTTGCCGCAAAACGGCACTTTTACCACTCATGTTTGGCCCGGTTAAAATAATAATTTGCTGAGAAGCAGGATCTAATAAAATGTCGTTGGCAATATAACTATCACCAACGGGTAAGTGCCTTTCTATTACTGGATGGCGGCTGTCTTTGATGTCTAAAATATCTCCTTCGGTAATTAGGG
>JBGSIG010000538.1:0-5317 GCA_041742655.1 Ferruginibacter sp.
ACTACAAAGAAACAAAAAAAAATACATAGTAATATTGCATGAGTTTAGACAGCATTGAATTGACGCCATTATTATTACAGGAATTATATAAAAATTCCCTGGTTGAATTTTATGACGCCAAAACTAAAGAGCAACAAGAGCAATCCGCACCTGTTTTACCTTTTAATGTACTAGGCAATAATAGGAGGAATGTTATTATTATTGTTGAAAACCACGAGACTTTGTACCTTCCCGACAACGAACTGAATTTTTTATTAGGCATTTTATCTGCTTGCAAATTAACCATGGAAGATGTGGCTATTGTAAACATTAAAAAAAATAAACCATTTTCTTATAAGGCTATTGAGCAGGAATTAGCAGCAGAAAAAATTATCCTATTCGGCGTTGCAAGTTCAGTAATTGGACTACCACTTGAATTTCCGCATTATCAAATTCAGCAATACAACAACCAAACCTATCTTAGTGCGGGTACATTAGCCCACATAAAAGACGATAAAGCTGAAAAGACAAGACTTTGGAATTGCCTGAAACAAATTTTTTTTATCTAAATACACCAATGGAAAAATTAATATTTGCAACCAATAATCAACATAAGATTGATGAAGTAAAAATTGTGTTGGGAAACATATTTGATATTATTACGCTTAAGGAAGCTGGAATTAACATTGACATTCCGGAACCACATGAAACTTTAGAAGCAAACGCGAAAGAAAAATCGAGCACCGTTTTTAGCCTAACAAAAAAAAATTGTTTTAGTGAGGATACTGGGCTGGAAGTTGTATTATTAAATGGGGAACCTGGCGTAAAAAGTGCCAGGTATGCGGGAAACGATAGATCGTTTGAGGCCAATATTGATAAACTGCTGGATAACATGAAAAATGCGACGAACAGAGATGCCCGTTTTAGAACTGTTATATCATTAATTCTAAACGGGGGTGAAACCCAGTTTGAAGGAATTTGTGAAGGCACTATTTCAAAAACCAAAACGGGTGAAAACGGATTTGGATATGATTCAATATTTGTACCAAATGGCAGCTCAAGAACATTTGCAGAAATGACCATTGAAGAAAAAAGCGTATTCAGTCATCGCAATAAAGCTATGGCAAAACTCATTAGTTTTTTACAGGCCTCTTTATAATTTTTAAACGAAGAATAATTAATGGCAAGAGTTAAGATCATTGTTCCGAACAACAAAACAGGTAGCTTTTCTATACCGGTTAGAATCAGCGATATTAATTATGGCAATCATGTCGGTAACGATTCTATTGTTTCTATTTTACATGAAGCAAGAGTGCAATGGCTGACGAACAATAATTTTACCGAATTAAATATTGCCGGTGCAGGGCTCATAATGGCTGACCTTGAAATTGAGTTTAAAAAAGAATCATTTTACGGTGATATTGTGGAGGTGCAATTGTTTGTTGGAGAAATATCAAGAATTGGTTTTGATTTATACTACACGCTTTATACCAAAAGAACCGAAGGACGAACAAACTTAGCAAATGCTAAAACCGGGATGATTTGTTATGACTATGCAAATAAAAAAGTGGTCCCTATACCTGCTGAATTTAAGCATTTATTAACTTCGGAGTGATGCCATTAACTATTCCAAATGTTCCAATTTGCTTCTGATTGAATGATAAGCATTTCGAAGCCATTTTTTATAGTCGCGCCTTTTTGTTCGGCCTGTTGCAGAAACAATGTCTTTTCAGGCTTATACACTAAATCATAAAAATAGTGATTGGGTGTGGCGAGATTATAAGGGATACTAGGGCAATTATCTGTAATTGGCCAGGTTCCAAGGGGCGTACAATTAATCACAATCAGATGTTCCTTCATTACCTGCTCATCAATCATTTCATAATTAATATGACCTGCGGTGTTATTTTTCGAACGACTAACTATGGTATAATCAATTTGTTGTTTTCTCAATACATATTGCACTGCCTTCGATGCACCTCCTGTGCCCAAGACCAATGCCCTTTTATGCAGTGGCAGTAATAATTTGCAAAAGGAATCCCAAAAGCCTATGATATCTGTATTGTAAGCAATTATTTTCTCTGCCGTAATCTTAATACAATTTGCAGCCCCAATATACTTGACTTCGTCAGATAATTCGGAAACAAAATTTAATACCTGCTCTTTATAAGGTATGGTAACACCAAAGCCTTTTATAGCCTCATGCTCTGTTATTAACCCCGGAAATTGATCTATGGATGAAATTGGAAATGCCTCAAAGTAACAATCCGTTAGACCTTCCCGTAGAAATTTTTCTGTAAAATATTGTTTTGAAAAAGAATGCCCCAAAGGGTAGCCAATAAGACCATACAACTTCATTACTCTATTGTTTATTAAGGTAAAGTTCAAAAGTGTCGCCTCGCAGTCCAATACGCATCGCCTCCAAAGGAATAACCTCTGTTGGAGCTATATTACCAAGATTGACATTACAACCAATGAGTTCCAAAAAGTATAGTTGCTGCGCTTTTTGCGGCGCTTCCCATAATATTTTCTCTTCGGGTATTTGCGTTAAAATCTCCTGAACCAGTCCTTCTCTTACCTCACCGCTGCCGCGATAAATACCGACGTTTCCAGCTTCTCTCGCTTCAGCAATAACATAAGTTGATCCTGCTTCTAGCTCTGCCCGCATTAATTCAATCCACTTATAGGGGGGGATAATATGTGCAGCATCTTTACTACCCACTTCGCTTAATACAATAAACTTTTTAGCCAGTTTTTCAATGTAGCCACATTTTTCTGCATGAGGAATTGTAACCGATCCATCACTTACTTCAATATATTCAATTCCATAATCGGCACAAACTTTCACGTAGTCATCAAACTGGTTACGTACCAGGAAAGCCTCAAACAAGGTGCCACCAAAATAAACTGGAATGTCGTAAGAGCGATATACTTCTAATTTTTCTTGAAGTGTTGGGGTTACAAATGCTGTTCCAAAACCTAGCTTAACAATATCAACATGCGGATGCGAAACACTCATGAAATTCTTTGCTTCCTGTACACTTAAGCCCTTATCCATCACCATTGTAATACCGTGAGCACGAGGTTTTTTGTGGCGTTCTGGTATCTGCGTAAGATTAAAATTCATGCAATCTATTTTTTATTTTCGCAAAGATAACTATTGAGTAGTTAAAGATGCCAAAATGAAAAGCCGAAAAATGGATAGTCAATTTAGATGGATTTGCCGCGCTTGAATTTTGCAACAACATCCACTACCAATTGATTTTGCAGAAAGGAGGGATTTAATTCAATGAATTTTTTTATTAGTTTGGGGGTTTTGTACATTCCCTGCTCAAGTTGAACAATAGCTTCTTTAGACCTCCCTACAGCAAGAAGGAAAGCACTTTTATAAAAAATAAAAATAGGCTTGTTGTTTGTTAGCTCAATTGCATGCTCAACATATTCAAGACCTTCATCAAAGCATTTGGCGTGGTATAGGCATTTTAATAATTCCAGCCAGCCATTTGCATTTTTTGGTTTTGTACGCACAACATTTCCAAAATACTGCACGGCTTCTTCTATCTTACCTTGTTCCATATAACATTGCCCCATGGCCAAATTGTACTCAGGTTGAAGTTTGT
Organism: Ferruginibacter sp.; assembly: GCA_041742655.1. Classification (GTDB taxonomy): domain Bacteria; phylum Bacteroidota; class Bacteroidia; order Chitinophagales; family Chitinophagaceae; genus Ferruginibacter. Next base: position 3,600 of record JBGSIG010000538.1, read on the forward strand.
GAATACGCATTGCAACATGTAAGTTTTTAATGGCGCTATCCCAAACCCCTTCATTCATATAAGTGCAGGCAATCTTAAAAAACAATTGACTGTCATCCTGGTTCAAGTGAGTGGCTTTTCGATAATTAAATCGTGCCAACGCGTAATTATGTAATTTATCATTGCAATGGCCAATGGCCTCATAAATTACTGCCTCCGGACGGGCCAATTCAAGAACCTTTTGCAACACCTCAATGGCTTCCTTATATTTTCGGATTCTTAAATAGGCATCTCCCATATTTCGCCAGGCATAATCGAATTTTTCGTCAATGGCCACTGCGTATTGGTATGCGTCAATTGCTTTTTCAAATAACTTAATTCCCTGGTATGCCGCTGCAAGATTAAACCAGGCTAATTCGTTAAAAGGAAATTCTTCAATTATATGCTGGTGCAATCTTATACCTTCTTCATTTCTCCCAGTAAAATCTGTCCAAAAACATATTTTATACAATGCCTCCTCATTATTAGGATCCATTTCTAATATCATTGTGAGGCAGTCAAATACCTTATCAAAATTCTCGTAATCATCATAAACATCTGTCAGCTCAAAAAGAAGTTCCATTTTTTCGTCTCCGTCAAAGCAATTTAATGCAGCTTCTAACACAACGGCGGCCTTTTCCTGCTGATCGAGTGCCAGGTAAGCATCAGTCTTTAATATATACAGGTTTATATCACTTGCGTCCAACACCTCAGCCTGCTCTAAACAATAAAGTGCTTCTTTATACTTTTTTGATACAATTAATAAATCTGCCCTTTTTATTAGTAAAGTGGCTGAGTAGGGATACTGTCGAATGGCGTAGTCGGTGGCTTCAATGGCCTTAACCAATTCATCTTTTTCATCAAAATAGTCAATGATTTTTTCGAAAGAATCTTCTTCAATAAAAGAGTTACTTCTACCTGATTTTAGATTGTCGTACTGTAGTAATAATTCTCTTAATTCTTCCCTGTCTTGTCGGTAAGGATATTTACTCATACGCTTTTAGGTTACTGTAAAGTACATCTTTTAAATAAACCAGCAAAAAATAGTAACTTTTTAATTGGTCCTGCGTTAAATAAGTGTGAAAATATTATACGGGTGGTAAGAAAATACCGAAAATTTTTATATATCTTTGTACAGTTAAAATTATTTTAAATGAAAACGTTCACCAAAAAATTGCTTACAATTGCGCTGCTTTTCGGCATTGTTAATGTAGCTGTTGCTGATAGAGGCGTTGCCAAAAAGAATAAGAATAAGACAACTTTTAATATTGCAACTCCGTCTACTTTAAGAAATTCTATCGGCTTCAATCTAAAATCTGGGCTTACTTATAAGGGAAGTCTTTTATCAAGTACCAAAACAGTTGGCAATAGCATTGTTGCCAATTCGCTGGTTACTTACCAAAAAGGTAATATTACCTATATTATTCCTTATCAGCATAAAATAGTGATGCCTGAGGTTAAAGAGGGTTATACTGGAATGAAAATTATTATTCGTCACAAATAACTAATGTTTAATAGCTTTTTGTATCAACCTTCATAAAAAGAAGGTTTTTTTTATAAACCTTCTCTTCTTTCTTTTCTGCTTTCATCATAAGTAATTACTCTAAAACCAGACTTCGGGATATCAAATTTGGAAGAAGGCAGCGGTGAAAAATCAACTGAAGCCAATAAATACCTGAATGTCATTTTCCCGGTTTCAA
>JBGSIG010000539.1:0-5762 GCA_041742655.1 Ferruginibacter sp.
ATCTGAAAAATGACTACGAATATCATTATTACGATCGCTATCAAGAAAATTTGTGTCATGCTGCGAAATTATTTTCTGTAATTATTATTACTCTTTATTGTTTTAACCGGTGTTGCTCTTAACAGTTAGCTGAACTGCAACACCCGTTTTAATTATGTATGATGTATCATACTTTCTTTTAAGAAAGGATGATTTTTTGCTGTTAATGGATGGCTCGTAAAATAAACTCCTACCCGCCACATAATGATACCTATAAAAAGCAGGGCTATGCCAAATTCAAAAGGCATTATCTGGGAATGATCGTACATGGTGCCTGGCATCACCATTTGCCAAAAATCTAACCAGTGCCCGAAAATAATCAGGATGGCCATAAAAGTGATTAGACTATAATTACGCTTCGAACTCTTCTTCATTAAAATCAACAGCGGACAAACAAAATTTAAAATAAGGTTCACGAAGAATATTGCTTTATACGGCCCATCAACACGTATTTTAAAGTAGCCGGTTTCTTCAGGAATATTAGCATACCATATCAACATAAACTGAGAGAACCATAAATAGGTCCAGAATATTGAAAAGGCAAACATAAACTTACCCACGTCGTGTAAATGTTCATCTGTTACATATTCAAGTTGCCCATTATTTTTTAAGAAAACAACAAATAACGCAATAACCGACAGACCTGCTACAAACGAACTCGCGAAAGTATACCAGCTAAACATGGTACTGTACCAATGCGCATCAATACTCATTAGCCAAAGCCAGGGAATAGTTGAACCAACAGTTAAGCCAAAAAACACAATGAAAAAAGAAGCCCATAAAATATTCTTATTAATCCATCTGTTACCGGTTTCGTAATCCATTGGGCCATCCTTATCGCTTTCTAAACTTATTGAACGCATTTTTTTTCCCAAAAAAGACCAAAGAAAAATAGTTATAGCACTAAAAACGCTAAAGAACACCGGATTTAAAAAGCCACTTTTACCTTTTAATATTTTGTCATTAGCAACTACTTCCTTATTTACCCAATGATAAATATCATCACGATCGCCCCAAACAATAGCCATTAAAATCAAAAAGGTAATGATGCCCAAAACTGGCACTACACTTGAAATAGCTTCTGGTACGCGGCGAAGAGCAACTTGCCAACCTCCCATTGCTAATGTAGTTACACCTATAAAAAACATTGCCGCATTTACCACCAATAACCAATAAACACTATTTTGTAACAACACTGCCCAAAAACGTGTACTGGCTACATTTTGTCCATGCCCGCCATGCGCAAAAGGATGATACATAATAAAACCATACAGCAGTGCAATTGCACCGACGATAAGGAACCCCATCGTCCATTTTTTATAACTGCCTGGTAATTCGAATGACTGATTCATCTAATCTTTATTTTGAGTGAATGCTTTTTATTTTTATCCCTTTTTTGCTATTGTACTATCTGCTTTCGATGTTGCTACGGCCGTTGCTGTCGTATCGGTTGCTACTGGCTGTGGCTGCAATGTTCTAATGTAATGCACCAGCATCCACCGTTGCTTTCTGCTTAATTGAGAAGCATAACTACCCATATTATTTTTTCCGTACTGAATTGAATAAAACATTGTGCCGTCAGCCATATCAACATAGGTCGGCGATGTTAAATTTGCTATCGCACCAATATGCGTCGACAGCGGACCGTTGGCAGTACCCCCGGCGCCGTGACAAATAGCGCAATTTATATTATACAGCCTGCCTGCTTCGGCACGGTCCTTCTTATTTAAGGCTGGCAATGGATTTTTTACTGCTGCGCTTAACCTATATCCGGTGCTATCGTGGGGTAGAGTAAAAGCAAATAAATCATTCTTTCGTACTGTACCATCTACAGGTTTGCGGTTATAATATATTTCATGCCCGGGATGTGAGGGGTCGCTGGTAAATATTGTGTCATTGAGTAAAGCATAGGTTTCCAATGAACGGCTGTAAGTCATGTCGGGCATATAAATTTTGCCAGGCTTACGTTTGCTATCGCATCCCGTCATCACAGCTATACCTGCAATTGCCAGCACTAAAATGATGATAATGTTATTTTTTTTCATTGCCTCTTTTGTAATATCTATATAAATCTTTTTAATCCCTCGCAATCGATATTTAATCAATATCCTTTTTCCAAGTTCCTGTATAATTTTTGTTCCCTGTCATATCTGCCTAACCACCATCCGGTTTCAGCAACCTGCACATTTACCTTAACAGCTCCTGCATTTTTTAAAAAAGCCTGCACTTCTTCGTCGTTAGTTTTATCGTTACATTCAATAGCCATCACAAAAAGATCATCGGTAGCCCGTAAATCAAAATGGTGCTTTTTTACAAAGGGTGATAACTGGCATAAATAGCAAAAGGTAAGTACCATACCAACTGCTGCAAATAATACAGTTAACTCAAAGGTAATAGGTATCCATGCAGGCAATGCAAAATAAGGCTTGCCCCCGATATTAAGCGGCCAGTCTTTTGTAAAAATCCAGGTGATACAAGTTAAAGCAGTCGCGGTTCCTGTAATACCATAAATAAAACCAGCAGTATGCAAACTTGTTTCTCTCAGGCCCATTGCATGATCCAAACCATGAATAGGAAATGGTGTGTACACATCATGAATTTTGTACCCTGCCTTGCGAACATTTTTCACAGCCGGAAAAAGTACAACTTCATCATCGAAACAACCAACTACAAATTTTTTTACTCCACTCATATAAATAATTTCAACTTTTGCCTCAAACCCCTGACGAGGATCTTGGCGTATTAAAATTTAAAATCCATTCAAAAATAATATCCTTCCCCATTTAGGAGATGGGCTTTAATGTGCATGTTCAACTTCCTGTATATAAAACTTATCCGCATCTTCTTTTTCAATGTCCGTCATTTTCCGCTTATAGTTTTCGCCACTGGTCTTCAACACACTTTTAATTTCGGCCACAGCAATTACCGGGAAATACTTTGCAAACAGGAAGAAGCAGGTGAAAAACAATCCAAACGTTCCAAGATAAAAGCCAATTTCATAAATAGAGGGGCTATAATAAGTACTCCATGAAGAAGGCAAATAGTCCCTGTAAGTTGAAGTAACAATGATTACAAAACGCTCATACCACATACCGATGTTTACAATAATACTCATGAAAAAAGTAAACCCTATATTTCTTCTCAACTTTTTAAACCAAAACATCTGCGGCGACACAACATTACAGAACATCATCAAATAATAACTCCATCCGTAGGGACTGAATATATTGGCCCTGTTTTCTTTAAATGCGTACCATTCGTAAGGATTTTGGCCATACCATGCAATAAACAACTCTGTGATATAGGCAATACCAACAATGGACCCGGTTAATACAATTACCTTATTCATTGCTTCAATATGGCCCATGGTAATGTAGTCTTCCAGCTTAAATACTTTTCGTAAAACTATCATCAGCGATTGTACCATTGCAAATCCACTAAAAATGGCCCCTGCAACAAAGTACGGCGGAAAGATAGTCGTATGCCAGCCAGGAATTACCGAGGTGGCAAAGTCGAAAGATACGATTGTGTGAACTGAAAGTACCAGCGGCGTAGCTAACCCGGCTAACACCAGCGAAAGCGATTCGTGTCGTTGCCAGTGTTTGGTACTTCCTGTCCACCCAAAAGATGCAACACCATATAATAATTTGCGCAATTTTGTTTTGGCTCTATCCCTTACTGTGGCTAAATCGGGCAGCAAGCCAGAATACCAGAATAATAATGATACTGTAAAATATGTTGATATTGCGAACACGTCCCACAAAAGCGGTGAGTTAAAATTAACCCAAACAGGACCTCTCGTATTTGGATAAGGCATGATAAAGAAAGCCAGCCAAACACGGCCCATATGCCATATAGGAAACTGACCTGCACACATTACAGCAAAAATTGTCATGGCCTCTGCAGCACGGTTCACACCTGTTCTCCAACCTTGCCGAAATAACAATAAGATAGCCGAAATCAACGTACCAGCATGCCCAATACCTACCCACCAAACAAAGTTGGTAATATCCCAACCCCAGCCGATAGTTTTGTTAAGGTTCCATTGGCCCACCCCATAGGTTACCTCCCGATAAATGCTGTACACACCAAATAGCAGTAGTGCTACACTGATATAGAAACCAATATACCATAGGCGGCTTGGCTTCATCTCAATGGGGCTGATAATATCCTCGGTTACCTGATGATAATTTTTGTTACCCTCAACAAGCGGTTCCCTGATCTGTGATTCGTACTTTAATAATGACATATCTCTTTAGGCTTTTAGCCATTAGCTCTATACAACAGAAGCTACCAGCTTTTTTTATTTTTTATTTTACCGCAATACAAAAATATTATGCATGTTCTTTTTCGGCTGCATGCGCCTTCTCGGGTCCTTCGTGCTCCTCTTCTTTTTCATTCGTTATATGCCTGTCAGTATTTTTTATTTTGGCAAGATAACTTACGTTGGGCAACACGTGCAATTGCTCCAATACATAAAAGTTTCTATTTTTCTGTTCCTCAAATCTAATTTTATATACGTCGCTTTCTTTGTCATTTACATTACCAAAGCTGATGGCATGTGTTGGACAAGCCTGCATACAGGCAGTCTTCACATTTCTTACCAATGTTGGATCTTCCGCTTTTTTGGCATCCAGTTTACTTGCCTGCAAACGCTGTACGCAGAAAGAACATTTTTCAATAACACCTCTTGAGCGAACCGTAACGTCAGGGTTCAATACCATCCTCGTTAAGTCCTCATTCATTTGAACCGTCACTTCATTTAAATAATTGCCAATCAATGGGGCCTGGTTATCAGGGAAACTATCTGAACCAGTAAAATCAAGCCAATTGAAACGGCGCACTTTAAAAGGACAGTTGTTGGCGCAATATCTTGTACCAATACACCTGTTGTAGGTCATTTGGTTCAATCCCTCACTACTGTGATTGGTTGCAGCCACCGGGCAAACGTTTTCGCAAGGTGCATTGTCGCAGTGTTGACACATCATTGGCTGAAAAACAACATCAGGATTATTCGTATCGCCGGTAAAATACCGGTCAATACGCAGCCAATGCATTTCGTGGGCGCCCATTACCTGGGTTTTTCCCACAACGCTTACATTATTTTCTGCAGTACATGCTATTACACAGGCACTACAACCTGTACAAGTATTTAAATCAATGCTCATACCCCACTTAATTCCCGGCTTATCAAAGTACGGGTACATCGTAGCATCTTTAACATAATCGTCATGTCCAAATGGAATCAGGCTTTCTCTTTCTGCAGTAGCCTCTTCTGTTACGCCTTCCGGATTTTTTATATAACTGGCAAGGCTTGTTTCAAATAAGATAGGGCGGCTTTCTGAAGAGCCGTGTACCTGCGTTTGAGCAAGAGCATAAGTGTTGCCCGTTTTTACAATGTCAACAGCACTTGAATAAATAAATCCGTTGCCATCGAAACCTACAAAGGGGTAAGCATTGAAACCAGCTCCTGTAGCCGATCTGCCGATGTACTCCATCGTTTTACTTTTATCAATACTTTCTCTTCCATACCCAAGCGCAACAGCAATTACATTAGGATGAAGGCCTGGAATAATCAATACCGGGAGTTCAATTGACTTACCACTAACTGTTACTTTAATGGTAGGTTTTTCCGGATGTACTTCATAACCATCGCCTTGGTATTGGCTACCCAATATATCAAGATTTAAAACAGTTTTTGCCAAGGCAGGGCTCATTAAAGC
>JBGSIG010000540.1:0-6741 GCA_041742655.1 Ferruginibacter sp.
TTTTTATGGTATGTTACTGGTGCTGATGAATATAGTTATTTATGAAAAAATTAAAATCGGCCATCGTGTTTAGCTTTTCGGTAACCTTTCAATTGGTAATGAATTTTTTTAATGAACTTCAAATAACTCGTCCCATCTTGAAGTATATCTAGGGCTCCTCATTTCCATTCTCATTTTCCAGTTTCTTTTTGTACCGCTCGCAGCAAATTTTATTACATCGTCCCGCTGACTAAAGTTGATGTTGTCAATCATATCCATCAACAATCTTTTTCCATTGTCTTTTTCTGCTACAAATAAATTTCCCTGTATCGTTGTGTCAGACACTAAGCCACTCAGCATTACTCCTGCCTTTTTATAAGCCCTTCCATGTTCAAATAGTTTATCCACCAGTTGCACGGCAGGTTTTATCAACTCGTTGGTACAGGATGTAGCCACTGGCAATGTAACATAGCTACTAATAGTAGGGCCATGCCTGAAATAAGTATTGCCGCTTTTTTCTTTGGGCACAACAAATACACTGATAATGTTGGCAGCACTTCGCTGTCTTCTCAATTTTTCTGCAGCCCTGGAAGCATAGGTTGCAACAGCTTCTTTTATATCGTTTATATCCTTTACCGGGCTGCCAAACATCCTGGTAGTAGCAATCATTTTTTTTGTTGTTAATTGTTCTTCCATTTCATTGACAGGCTCACCATTTAACTCTTTTACTAAACGAGTGCCCACTACTCCTCCCAGATTTTTATGGGCCCATTCTTCTGTTTTCTTAGTGAGATCAAAAGCCGTAAATACCGCATTCATTTCAATCAATTTTTGAGCATACTGCCTACCTATACCCCACACTTCGCCAATAGGCGTATTTTGCAAGGCAGTATCAATTTTCTCTTTTGTATCCAACACCACTACACATTGTGTGTCTATTTTATTTTTCTTAGCCAAATGATTCGCCGCCTTTGATAATACTTTGGTAGGTGCAATGCCCACTGATACTTTTATACCCGTCCATTCTTCTACCGTTTCCCGTATTCTCAATCCTGCTTCCTGCAGATCTCCCTTGACAAATTCATCTAAATTTAAAAAGGCCTCATCCACAGAATATACTTCCACATTTTCTTTGCCGACAAGCACACGCAGTGTTTCCATTACCCGCCAGCTAAGGTCGCCATACAAATTATAGTTAGAGGAAAATGTAGCTACATTGTGTTTTTCAATCAATGGCTTTGCTAAAAAATATGGACCAGCCATTTGTACCCCAAACGCTTTGGCCTCATCGCTTCGTGATATAATGCAGCCATCGTTATTGCTCAAAACAACAACGGGTCTGTTATCTAAATGTGGTTGAAACAGGCGTTCGCAACTACAATAAAAACTGTTACAATCTACAATGGCTTTCATGGGTATGGGCTAAAGCCCTTTTATTTTTATTATTTATTTATTCCTTGCCTTCATGCCAGAGACCTGATAGCATAAACCACTACTCCCCAAACTTTAAAATCCATAAACTCACTCACCTCAATCGTAGAAAGTTTTTGAGTTTCTGGAACCAGCAGCAGATGGTTCAGCGTTTTTTCATAACGCCTTATCAGCATTTCACCATCAAGTACGGCAATCACAATTTTACCATTCACCGGCTTAATACTCCGGTCCACTATCACAATATCACCGTCAAAAATGCCCGCGTTAATCATGCTGTTGCCACTTACTTTCATAAAAAAAGTCGCCGGTTTATTGCGGATAAGCTGCTCATTCAAATCAATACCCCGTTCCATGTAATCATCTGCAGCAGCGCCAAAGCCAGAGGCATTTGCCATAGGCACATCGTGCTGACTGAATCTTTTACTTCCTGCATAGCTGCTGCCAAAAAACTTTTCCACTTCCATATAAATTATTTTATAGTTAGCTAAATTATTTAGTAAATTTACACTAAATAAATTGGCAACTCCAAATTTTAAAACACATATTTATGGCAAATCAATTACTGGCAGCAGCACCGACTTTCAAGCCAAAAGAAAGGGACCTTAGTAACACTACCCCCGGCTACAAAATTTACGAATACCTGCTGGTGCTTAATCCCCCTGAATCATTAAGAGATAAAATCATGCAGGTAAAGCAGTATTTTTTTGACACCTATAAAAACCCCTCATCAGTATATGGCAAGCCGCATGTAACCTTGGCAAACTTTGTACAATATGCCCTAATGGAAGAGCGGCTTGTAAACAGGCTGCAGACTGTTGCCATGGCTTTTCCGGCAATAAAAATAGAGCTGAAAGATTATGGTAGTTTTCCTTCGCATACAATTTATATCAACATCACCAGCAAGGTAGCTGTGCAAAAACTTGTAAAAAATATCCGTGCAGAAGCCCAGCATTTAATGAAACTGAATAATGATAACAAACCGCATTTTATAATGGAGCCGTACCTTACGATAGCCCGAAAGCTGCAGCCATGGCAGTATGAAAAAGGTTGGCTCGAATTCAGCAACCTTCATTTTACGGGCCGTTTTATTGCAGATGCCATGTTGCTGTTGCGGCGGCCTTTAGATGAAATGAAATATCAAATTGTTCAGCGTTTTGAGTTTAAGAATTTGCCTAATGGAACAGTGCAGGGAGATTTGTTTAGCTAAAATAAATTAGCGTATGAAGTAAGTTTTTTTTAACTAGATATTTTTTCTTTAATCAACTGCATTGCAGCCTATGCAATTTTTATCGGGATCGCAGCCAATAGCTATCGGCTCTTGTGCAGTAAAAGGCTCTTCAACAAATATCCCTTACTATAAAAAATATTCGTGTCAACACAATTAAATATGAGCAACAATCAACTTAAACAAGATCACTATAAAGTAAAGCCCAAAGTGCATGAAAACAAACAGCCGGTTTCGCCCCACGACGAAGCACTGGAAAAATCTGCCTCTACAGAAAGCAGCAGTTACATACATGGCCGTGGTGCACAGTTTAATACAAAAAACCGTTTTTTAAAAGATGAAAAAACAAGGGAACATATTGAATCGGTAGATGACTGGAGCGATGAAAATATTCCAACAAGTTACCTGGAACAGGAAAGCAAAACAATCGTAAACAAAATTGAGAGCAAGGATGTTGGCATGAGCTATAGTATGAATCCTTATGCCGGCTGCGAGCACGGCTGCATTTATTGCTATGCACGAAATGTACATGAATACTGGGGTTACAGCGCCGGCCTCGATTTTGAGAGAAAGATCATCATTAAAAAAAATGCACCTCAATTGCTGCGAAAATTTTTAATGCATCCTAAGTGGGATGCTACACCCATTATGCTCAGTGGCAATACAGATTGTTATCAGCCTGCTGAACAAACATACAGGCTAACCCGAAAACTATTGGAAGTATGTAACGAGTTTAACCAGCCGGTAGGTATCCTTACCAAAAACTCCTGGATACTAAAAGACAAAGATGTATTGCAGGAAATGGCGAAGAAACAAATAGTGTCTGCGATGGTTTCAATCACTACTTTTAACGAAGACCTGAGAAGAGTAATGGAACCAAGAACAACAACTGCTAAACAAAAATTAAAAGTGATCAATGAGCTAAGCAGTGCCGGTGTACGAATGGGCATTATGATGGGGCCAATGATACCGGGCCTAAATGAACATGAAATGCAACGCATCATGAAAACAGCGGCTGAAAATGGCGCTACGTTTACTGCATACACTTTCATTCGGCTAAATGGTGCTATCAAATTTTTATTTCACGACTGGTTGTATAAAAACTTTCCCGACAGGGCCGATAAAATATGGCACCTGGTAGAGCAAAGTCATGATGGCCAGGTAAACGATACACGTTTTGGAGTGCGGATGCGTGGCGAAGGCCATATTGCAGCAATGGTGGCGCAGCAGTATAAAAAATATGGCAAGTTGTATGGCATGAATGCAGAAGAATGGAGTTTGAATACAGGAATCTTTAGAAGGCCGGGCGAACAGGGAAAACTTTTTTGAAAACCAACACCAAATAATATGAATTCTATTACAAAAGATTATCTGACAGAAATCATCTTTAAGAAAACCAGCGAAACAATTAATCAATACCGGGAATCAAAACAACAGCAGTTAGACAATGAGCCTTACCCCGGTGCTACGGATGAAGAGGTATTGGATTTTATAATTACCATCCCGTACTTCGATCAAAAATTAAAAGATTTTTTACTGGGCAACCTTGCCGATAACACCATCATCATTAGCCAAACATGGGAAAATGAATTTATAAAAAGGACAAGGCTATGGGCAGAGAGTTTTGAGTGGTTGCACGGGAATGAGTATTTTTTGAGTGAGGCGCATGTTAGTGGAATTAGTAAAGAGAGTGTGTTTCTAACACTACCTTACTAATATCTAAAATTAGGATTTTGTTTAAAAGCACATTTGAGCATAAAGGTTCTATTAGAAAGATTTAGTATTTTTAGATACCTTAACAAAACACTATGTCAGCACAGAAAAAATTTGACCCAATTATTCCTGTCGAAGATGATGGTTTGTATATCCCAGAAGTTGGTTCATGGGGAGATGAAAAGTATAAACTATTAGGAGGGTATAGTGAAATATTTACAACAGGGATGAAAAATCTATGGGATAACTTGGTATACGTTGATTTGTTTGCTGGTGCAGGATATGCAAAAATTAGGGGGACAAAGAAAATTCGTATGTCCTCTGCTTTAATTGCATTATCTGTAAAACATAAGTTTACAAAATATATTTTATGCGAAGAGGATGAAAAGTGTTTCACTGCTTTAAAGGCAAGAGTTGAGAGACACTTTCCCGATGCTAATGTTGAATTTATACAAGGAGATTCAAATAACAATATTGATAAAGTTATTGAGGCAATACCCAAACATTCAATAAATGAAAGGGTACTACGATTTTGTTTTGTTGATCCTTTTTCATTAAACCTAAAATTTAAAACAATAGAAAAACTTTCAACAGTGGGCAAGATCGATTTTTTAATTTTACTTGCACTTCATATGGATGGGAATCGAAATTTATTCAACTACATATCTGAAAATAGTACCAAGGTTGACTATTTTATAAATAATGCAAGTTGGCGAGAACCCTTCTTAAGTGCAAAAAAGCCAATAAAAGATTTTATTAAATATTTGGCTGAAACATATGATATTAATATGAAGAAGTTAGATTATAAAGAACCAGTCAAAAAGCATTTAGTAAAAATAGATGATATAAATGTTCCTCTTTACTATTTAGCTTTTTATTCAAAACATGAACGAGGGAATGATTTTTATCAAAAAGTAGAAAAGTATTTATCATCACAACAAACACTATTTTAATCATGGCACAATCCTCTATAGAATGGACAGAAATGACCTGGAACCCAACCACAGGCTGTGATAAAATTTCAGCAGGTTGCAAATATTGCTATGCAGAAGTTATGACAAGGCGACTAATGGCAATGGGCATTGAAAAATATAAAGATGGATTTCAAATCCGTACACATGTTGATGCATTGAATATTCCTTATTCATGGAAAAAACCTAAAGTGGTTTTTGTAAATTCCATGAGTGATTTATTTCATCCTGATGTGCCAGTTGAATTTATAAAGGAAGTATTTGCAGTGATGAATGACAACCCGCAACATATTTTCCAGGTATTAACAAAACGTGCCGACCGGCTATTTCAAATACATCAACAACTCAACTGGACTTCCAATATCTGGATGGGTGTTTCTGTAGAAGATGAAAGGGTAACACACCGAATAGATTTTTTGCAGCAGACAAATGCAGCAATAAAATTCCTTTCCTGTGAGCCATTAATTGGTCCATTGATGAATTTAAATTTAACAGGAATTGACTGGGTAATTGTTGGTGGCGAAAGCGGAAGAAAAGCAAGGCCAATGAAAGAGTGGTGGGTTTGGGATATAAAACAACAATGCCAAGAGCAGGAAGTTCTGTTCTTTTTTAAACAATGGGGCGGCACCAATAAAAAGAAAGCAGGAAGAGAATTAGCCGGAAACACTTATAATGAAATGCCATCAAGAGAAATAGGTATTGTCAATTAAAAATATTTATTCCCCTGAAACAATTGATTTTACTGGTACTTCAAAGAATTTATTTCTATCAACAATAAAAATATTTTAAAAAATATTTGGCAAATTGAAAAAAATAAATTCATCTTTGCATCGCAAAAGAAATTATAATCAATAACAACCAATGTTACAAATCAATAAAAATATAGCAACAAAAAAATGGGACAGTCCTTTTATGGATCGTTCATTTTCGGGGGCAAATTGTTTTATACCTTAGTTACCAAACTAACTGACTACAGCAATGGCCCCAACAAAAAAGTTGGGGTTTTTTTATGTAACAAACAAAAAAAGCATCTTTCATTAAATTAAAAAAAATGACCAGGATAATCATACAGCAATCGCCTATTAATAATTGTACCGGCACGCAAAATATTTGCGATCGCTTTGGTAAACGTATGAGTAAGCTATATCCAGACATAAGACCGTGGTGTAAAAAATTGAAGGCATAACGCCTTTCTATCTAACGAAGCCCGGTCGAATAAAAAACGACCGGGCTTTTTTTATGCCCGTAATAAAACGAAAGATCATGACATTTTTAATTGCAATATGGTTGATAGAGGCCCTGCTGACCGGAATTGGCAACTGGGTGAAAAACCGCATAAAATATTAGCACAAGGAGGAGTAAAAGCTTTCCCCGTGAGATGCAACGGGGAAGCTTTTAAAAATTACGGTGATAAAAATA
>JBGSIG010000541.1:0-3189 GCA_041742655.1 Ferruginibacter sp.
AAAAGAGCGAATTGATGATTACCTAAAAGAAAATTTAGTGGATTACAAAAATCCCGGTGACCTAAAAAAATTACTTACCTTCCTGGCACAAGGCCCTGGTTAAAAATGTCGCGACTATCCTACTAGTGTTCAAAAATAAAACAACTGATGTCCATTTGTTTTCAACTATAGTAGAATTAGAAGATTTTATGAATTAATATTTTTATACTGTTGCAATAAATTTAAAACACTTATTCCCGGCAACGTCCTCAACGTCCCGTGCCGGAGCCATTGCTGGGAAGGGGTAAGTAACAACGTAGCCTGTCGCAAGGGTCGCACATAGTTTCATGAAGCTAAAAATTTATTGGCTGCCTGTAAAGATCCATTGATCTCATTTCCGGCAACGTCCCGTTTCCGGATGTGTTACCGGTAAAGATGAATCAGCTTAAATTGTGTGCATTGTATTTTACTGTTACAAACTACTTTTATAAAAACGTGCAAAGAAAATTTACTGCCATTTCAGCAAATCATAATTTTTTTTCTCCGTGGTAGGTGTATGTTCCATCATCGAAAACTACTCCCCCGTGGTCTGGTGTCCTCACCAACCACTTTCCGGATTTAAAACTAGTCCCCAAAACGGAAATTACTATGGCCTTTATTTGGAGTCGCTTGCCTTAATTTATTCCTAGATAGTTAATTTTGCTGCAGGTCGGTGGGGACGCCGACTTCGGGTGTAATAACGTGCAAAGAAAATTTACTGCCATTTCAGCAAATCATAATTTTGAGTAAACAACGCCAATGAATAGTCAATTATATGAACGCTATCAGCGCCAGGTAATGCTGCCGGAACTGGGTGAAAAAGGCCAGCAAAAACTGTTGGAGGCAAAAGTGTTGGTTATCGGCGCCGGTGGATTGGGTTGCCCTGTATTGCAATACCTGGCGGCGGCTGGCGTAGGCACGCTTGGTATAGTGGATGATGATGTGGTGGCGCTTAATAATTTACACCGGCAGGTGCTGTATTCTGTGGCAGATATCGGAGCATCAAAAGCGGAAACAGCAGCACGGGTATTGAGCGGACTAAACCCCGACATCAACATTATGGTGCACAACATTTGGCTCACCACAGACAATGCACTAGGCTTAATGAATGAATATGATATTATTGTTGACGGTACAGATAATTTTGCAACCCGGTATATGATCAACGATGCCTGTGTGTTGTTGGATAAACCACTGGTGTACGGCGCCATTTCTCAATTTGAAGGCCAGGCATCGGTATTCAACTATTCTTCCAAACAAAATGCGGAAAAAATTAACTATCGTGATATTTTTCCTCATCCGCCCAAAGAGGGTGAAGTGCTGAATTGTGCGGAAGCGGGGGTGTTAGGCGTTTTGCCGGGTATAATTGGTGGGCTCATGGCCAATGAGACAATTAAAATGATCACGGGAATTGGAGAACTGCTGGCCGGTCAGTTGCTTATCTATAATGCATTGAACAACCAGGTGTATACAATGAAATTATCTGCAGGCAACAACACCCGGTCATTGATACCGGAGGATGAGGCAGCATTTTTAAAAACGGATTATGTATGGCTTTGCACTGCTCCTCGTTCTGAACTGGAAATAGATACCAACACATTCAACGAATTGCTTGCCAACAAAAAAATCGCCACCATTATAGATGTACGTGAACCTGGTGAAATGCCCTTGGTAACTGAATTTGCCTCTATAAAAATTCCGCTCGGGCAGTTGGCCAATCAAACGAATTTAATTCAGTCAGATACGATTATTTTATTTTGCCAGAGTGGTAAAAGAAGTTTACAGGCAGCCAATACTTTATCCGGCATTTTCGGAAATACAAAAAAGATTTACAGCTTAATGGGCGGGATTGCGCAATGGAAAAAACAGCAGCAAAAAAGTTCATCCGCCTAATCCGCAAATTGTACAGAATAGACCATCGGCAAATAATTATTCAATGTCTGCCAGCTTTCGCCGCGGTCAGGCGAAAAAAATAAATTACCCGTAGTGGTGCCAAAGGCAACTGCATCACCCGACGAGGCAAGGCAATGGCGATACACAATATCAAAACAATTTTGCTGCGGTAATCCATTTCTTTGTTCCTTCCAGGTTTTACCGCCGTCATCCGTTCTGCAAATACAAAGCGATCCTTTAATGGCTGTTCGGGTCACATCGCTGCTGGCCGGCGCCACCCATGCCTGGTCCGCATTGTCTTCCGCAACGGCAATGGCAAAACCGAAATAAGCAGGTCCGCCGTTTTCGCTTATCTCTGCCCAGTTTTTTCCTGCATCTGCCGAACGATAAATACCGCAATGATTTTGTTGCCACAATATTTCGTGGCTGCTGGGCGCCGCTACCAATATATGCGGATCGTATCCTGTTTCCGCATCGGGGTTGGGAAGAAACTCAGCTCTCATTCCTTTATTTCGAATGTCCCATGTCTTCCCCGCATCCGTTGTTTCAAACACGCCGGCGCAACTGATTCCAATATGTACATGATTCTCATCACACGGATCAACAACAATAGAATGAATACCCGGCTGATCTCGGCCACCACCAAACCATCCTTCTTTACGGGTTGGGTGGTTCCATAAGGATTCCACGAGTTCGAAACTGTTGCCATTGTCTTCGCTGATAAATAATCCGCCAGGGTCGGTACCGATCCATAAACGCTGAGGGAATTTTTTGCCGCCATGCGCCATGGCCCAAATATACCGGGTAGTAGCAGGCATACCCTCTTTTATTTCTGCGCCTTTCGGGTAGGCAGGCGCCGCCTGTTCTTCCCAGGTTTTTCCCCTGTCTGCGCTACGATGCAGTTTCACTCCCCAGTGGCCATGGTCCTGGCAGGCCCACCAGGTGCCTGTTCTTTCATCCGCATAGGCAATGGAAACCGGGATGCCTTCAAAAGAAATATTTTCTGCAGACCATGTACCGTTGTCAAACCGGTAAGCGATCAAACCCTTACGGGTACCGAGAAGAAGTGTTGATTTCATATCACTGTTTTATTTTTATCCGCCTGATAATGCCTGCATAATATAAATCTCGCTTCCGGTGGTAAACGGATCGCTCAGTGTATTGCGATCATTAATCATTTTACCGTCAATAAATATGTTTACGTGTTTACGCAGGCTGCCTTGTTCATCCAAAATATAGGTAGAGATGCCTGGATACTGTTGATCCAGTTCGGTAAAA
>JBGSIG010000542.1:0-3804 GCA_041742655.1 Ferruginibacter sp.
TCATGAGCTACTCAACCTTACTTACTTCTTTAGACGATGGTATCTTCACCATTAACATTAACAGGCCCGATAAATTAAATGCATTGAACAAAGATGTATTTACCGACCTGGATAAAGCCGTTGACGAAATACAAAATAATCCACTGGTAAAATCTGCTATCATTACCGGTGCCGGATCAAAAGCATTTGTTGCCGGGGCAGACATTACAGAATTTACTGGCTTATCCAAAGCCGAAGCTATGGCATTGGCAAAGCGGGGGCAGGATATTTTTTTTAAAATAGAAAATTGCAAAAAGCCTATCGTTGCTGCGGTAAATGGGTTTGCGCTGGGTGGTGGGTGTGAGTTGGCTATGGCATGTCATTTTCGTATTGCAAGCGATAATGCAAAATTTGGCCAGCCGGAAGTTAATCTTGGTTTGATACCCGGATACGGCGGCACACAAAGACTTACACAATTGATTGGCAAGGGCCGGGCAATTGAATTGCTGGTAAGTGCAGGAATGCTGGATGCCGATACTGCACTTCAATATGGATTGGTAAACTACGTGGTGCCTGCTGATGAATTGATGAGCAAAACAATTGCAGTATTATCGGTGATCAACTCAAAGGCACCCCTGGCCATTGCTGCCTGCATACAAGCTGCCAATGCCGTAGCAGATAAAACCAAAGACGGTTATGCTACTGAAATAAATGCTTTTGGTGATTGTTTTGAAACAAGTGACAAAAAAGAAGGCGTTGCTGCATTTTTAGAAAAGAGAAAAGCAAATTTTACAGGCAACTAGTTGAGCCGGACGTTAAAAACTCAACTGTGCTTATCATAGCGACGAAGTGTGCATTTCAAATTGTCGCCGGTTGGTGAGGACACCAACCGGGGCAGTTAGCCGTGGGCGGTGTCCTCACCGCCCACAAGCAGCAAAGTAATTCGACAAATTGAAATGCGCCAGCGACGAAGGAGCCAGCCGCTGATCAACACTACATTGATAAAACGGCTTCATTAATTTTTTCTAAAGGATTCAAAATATAAGTGACGATGGAATTGTCCTCCATTAATTCCACCACCCTAAACCCCCGGTATGCCGTGCCCCAATTACCACCAAAGTGGGCATCAAAAATAAAAGGGATTTCATTTTTTGTTTTTATTCCTTCTTCATCATGGTCGTGCCCGTTAAATACTGCCCGCACATTTTTATGTTTCAAAAAAACATCCAACAACTCCGGGCAATCAACTGCATTTTTGGTTTGCTTAGCAGGATTGATGTGTACAAAAATAAATACATTTTTTTGCTGATGATATTGTGCCAGTTTGTTTGCCACCCAATTTACATCGGGGCATAGGTATTCCCCTTTCTCGTTTGAAGTAGTCGCTATCAAAAATGCATTGTCCTTGATGGCGAAATCAACATTCACCGGCATGTTCCAAATAGATTCCCATTCGGTGTGCGTAACATGGTCATGATTGCCCTGGCTTACATAATAGTTAAGATTCAATTTATCTAATGATTTTTTTACGGCAGGATAATATGTTTTATCATCATGAACAATATCGCCATTGATCACGCAAAAAGCAAAAGGATCTGCCAGGTGTTCCGCATTAATCCGTTCAACCAATGTATCATGATATGTTTCATAATCGGTACCCGGCTGGCCATAATGACCATCGGACGCCACTACAAAACGCAGTGTCACTTTACCCCGTGGCCATTCCCCCCTGGTTAAATCAACTGCACTAAGTATTTTTCCATTGGCTAGAAGGATGGTTAATGAGGATGTATATTTCAAAAACTTACGCCTGTTCATAAATATATTATTTGTATGTTACATAACCTTCTACATCCTTGATGTTTGATAAATCTTAATTATTTTATTCAACATTTATCGTACTTAATGCTGCTCCTAATATAGACAAAAATTATTCGCACATTAGCGTCAATTCAAAATAAATATAAAAGAGTTCTATTTCATGATTCAATAATTAACTTTGCGGCGAAGAAAAAAATAAGTGATATGGAATACAGGATAGAAAAAGATACAATGGGGGAAGTAAAAGTACCTGTTGATGCTTATTACGGCGCACAAACCCAGCGTAGTATTGACAATTTCAAAATTGCGGCCGACATTAACCGCATGCCCAAAGAAATCATTAAAGCGTTTGCCTATTTAAAAAAGGCCGCCGCATTAACCAACTTTGATGCAGGCATTTTATCTAAAGAAAAATGTACCCTTATCGGTAAAGTGTGTGATGAAATTTTAGCAGGAAAACTGGACGATTATTTCCCACTGGTAGTTTGGCAAACGGGAAGTGGAACACAGAGTAACATGAACGTAAACGAAGTAGTTGCTTACCGCGGACATGTAATAAATGGAGGAAAGCTGGGGGATAAAGAAAAATTTTTACACCCCAACGATGATGTTAACAAATCGCAATCGAGCAACGATACTTTTCCGACAGCCATGCATATTGCAGCCTATAAAATTTTGACAGAGACGACTATACCTGGTATTGAAAAATTACGGGACACGTTGGCTGCCAAGAGTAAAGAATTTATGGGTGTGGTAAAAATTGGCCGCACTCATTTTATGGATGCTACACCTTTAACAGTGGGACAGGAATTCAGTGGTTATGTATCACAATTAACGCATGGTTTAAAAGCCTTAAAAAATACGCTGGCGCATTTAAGTGAACTGGCGCTGGGTGGCACCGCCGTTGGAACCGGCATCAATACGCCAGAAGGTTATTCAGAAAATGTAGCGAAACATATAGCCACTTTAACGGGCCTGCCCTTTATTACAGCAGAAAATAAATTCGAAGCACTCGCTGCCCATGATGCTATTGTGGAGGCGCATGGAGCATTAAAAACTGTTGCGGTAAGTTTAATGAAAATCGCCAATGATATACGTATGCTGTCATCGGGGCCACGCTCTGGCATTGGAGAAATTTTTATCCCCGACAATGAGCCGGGCTCATCTATTATGCCGGGTAAAGTAAACCCTACCCAATGCGAAGCACTTACCATGATTGCTGCACAGGTAATGGGTAATGACGTAGCCATCAGCATCGGTGGCAGTATGGGCCATTTTGAACTGAATGTTTTTAAGCCGGTGATGATCTATAATTTTTTACACAGCGCAAGATTGATCGGAGATGGTTGTGTTTCATTTAATGATAAGTGCGCCATCGGCCTGGCGCCGATAGAAGCCAATATTAAAAAACATGTTGACAATTCTTTGATGCTTGTTACATCGCTTAACACAAAAATTGGATATTACAAAGCCGCAGAAATTGCACAAAAAGCGCACAAGGAAGGAACTACCCTAAAAGAAATGGCAGTAAAATTGGGCTACGTAACGCCGGCAGAATTTGATGAATGGGTTATACCTGCTGACATGGTGGGTAAGATTTAGAGGCTTTTTTGGCTGAATTGTTTTATTGTTGAATTGCTTTTTGTCAGTTCTATTTGTGCAGAGTGCCTGCATTTTTAGTAGCCATTACCTTGATAGATCGGGAATGTGTACTTAGTGATACTACCCGAAATTTGGTTTTACAAATCCACCAAAAAAGAATATTGTGGCCAAAAAGAATATTTTCCTTCCTCTTTTTATGCAGCATTATTGGGGCTCATGACATCTTCTGTTTCGTTCAATATTCTATCAACGCTACGGGTCAACCTCGTGCAATAATTTTTGGCGTACCCCATTTTTTGTAAAATATTTCCCAAAAAATTTCGTTTGTATTTTAGTTTAAGAGTCGTTTAAATTAATTGATATGTAAGCCAATCGGTAAATATTTTTAATTTGATATGGCGG
>JBGSIG010000543.1:0-7584 GCA_041742655.1 Ferruginibacter sp.
AGTCCTTTTTGTTAGTTTTAAGGTGATTAGAAATATGGTTGATACGCTCTGTTAACAGCGCAACCTGACCTTCAATTGACCCTGTATTGGCGGCTTTACCACCAAAGTCTGTAAAAATTTTCGCTTTTTTTTCGATTGTTAAATACGGCATTTCTTTTTTTTTAATAACGTCTTTGTTAAATTAACTCTTTTTTATTCGGATGCAAAAGTAGGAAAATTATTCGAATGTGATGAGATACAATTGAAATTAAATAATAAAACCTCCCTAAAAGGAGGCTTTATTATAAAATATTTTGCAATCAGCAGATCACATTCTCCGCTGTTTAACTTTCAGGATCCATTTCACTAAGGTGCTTGCTATATAAAATAGCCAACGCCAAACCTACAAATGCCCATATTAATGACAGGCCCATTGCACCAATATTATCACCAAATAAAAGAAAATGGGTAATGAGGTTAAAGAAAGTACCTAACACAAACGAATAAAAGCCAGATCTTTTAAGAAGCCACATTAAAATAACGCCTATTAAACACAACAAAGCGGCAACAATGCCTCCGATAGAAAATTTCTCAAAATTTTCCGTTGTCATATTGCTGATGGCAATTGGTGAGTTTACAGCAGCCTTATTGAACGAGAACAAATTCTTTAATTGAGTTTTTTCCGTACCTGCTAATATGTGAGCAACCTCGGTATCAGACTTAATAAATCCAATACTATTTTGAATAATAGCTGCTACACTTAATACAAAGCCAATGATACATAAAACAGATAAAGCGTAAGGCCGGTGAGCTTGCAAATGCTCGGTGTTGGTTAGTTCGTGGGACATAAATCAAAAGTTTAGATTGTTAAGGTGAGATATTTTTTTGGATTTTTTACGATTCGGGTTACTATTTTTCTTTAAAATTACTTAATATTCTGCCATATTTGCTGAAATTATCATGCAAAAAAATGTAGTTATTATAGGGTGTGGACGAATTGGACAGCGGCATGCTGAGCACATTAATAAAGTGGCAAACGTAAAAGCTGTATGTGATATTGTGCCGGACAAAGCAAAAAAATTAGCCAATTTATATAGTGCAACCGCTTATTTTAATATTGAAGACCTGTTAGCGAAAGAAAGGGAAATTGATGTTGCAAGCATTTGTACCCCAAATGGTTTACACCAAACTCATTCCATACAATCGCTACAAGCCGGTATACATGTATTGTGCGAAAAGCCACTATGTATTACCGTTGCCGAAGGTACGAAAATGATAGCAGCCGCAAAAGAAGCGGGCAAAAAATTATTTGTTGTAAAACAAAACCGATACAACCCACCTGTTATTTTTTTAAAAGAATTATTGACCGCCAACAAATTGGGCAAAATATTCAGTTTTCAGATCAACTGCTTTTGGAACCGGCCTACAGAATATTATACCGGCTGGAGGGGTACAAAAGATCTTGATGGTGGAACTTTATTTACGCAGTTCAGCCATTTTATTGATTTATTATATTGGCTGTTGGGTGACGTAAAAGAAGTACACAAAATCATTAAAAACTTTGCGCACCCCACAATAGCATTTGAAGACAGCGGCGTTATATTATTTAACCTGGCCAGTGGTGCCATCGGTTCATTAAATTATACAGTAAATAGTTTTAATAAAAATATGGAGGGTTCGTTTACACTGTTTGCTGAAAAAGGCACCATCAAAATTGGCGGGCAATATCTTAATGAACTGGAATATTTTAATGTTGATGGTATGGATAAACCTAACCTACCCAAAGGCAATACAGCCAATAATTATGGGCTGTATGAAGGAAGTATGAGCAACCATGATAAAGTATATGAGCATCTATTAAAGGCACTCGATACCGATGACCATCTTTTTGCCAGTGCTGAAGACGGATTGAAAACGGTAGAGATAATTGAAAAGATATATAACGCTTAGAATACATAGGTTGCTTTTTTAAAATAATGTAGCTTGATTATCCGTTACACTTACCTGCTAATGGTAAACCTTTTAACTAATCATATTCTTCAAAACCTATTTAAAGAAGTAAGTTTAATTACCAACGCTTATAAATGAATAATACTTCTTCAAATACCAATATCCAGAACGGCGGCACCAAATGCAACAAAGCCACCATTTTTTTCGTGGTAACAACCGATATCAGCTACGACCAACGCATGATACGCATTTGCACTTCGCTGGCACAGGCAGGCTACAATATTACATTGACAGGCCGAACAATGAAAAGCTCCATCCCGCTCACCGAACTGCCTTTTAAACAAAACAGAATCAACTGCATTTTTGAAAAAGGCAAATTATTTTATGTGGAATATAATATCCGCCTTTTTTGTTTTTTACTTTTTAAAAAGATGGATTGCATTGGCGCAATTGACCTTGACACTATCCTGCCTTGCCTTTTTATTTCTAAAATAAAAAAAATAAAAAGAGTGTACGATGCACACGAGTTGTTTTGCGAAATGAAGGAAATTGTGACCCGGCTACCTATTTATAAAATGTGGAAAAAGATAGAAAAATTTGCGGTGCCAAAATTTAAATCGGGATATACAGTCAATAAGCCGATAGCCGATGAATTTAAAAATATGTACGGAGTGGATTATTGGGTGATTAGGAATATTGCGCTATTGAGGCCATTGCCTCCTTCAACAAAATCTGAAAAATTTATTTTATACCAGGGTGCAGTGAATGAAGGCAGGAGTTTTGAAACACTTATACCTGCAATGAAGGAAGTAGATTGTAAGTTGGTAATTTGCGGCGACGGAAATTTTATGCAGCAAGCCAGGCAATTAGTAAAAGACAACGGCCTTGCAGAAAAGATTATTTTAAAAGGAAAAATAGCACCCGATGAATTACTGAACATCACCCGGCAAGCCTATATTGGTATTACACTTTTTGACGATAAAGGCCTTAGCAACTATTACTCATTGGCAAACCGCTTTTTCGATTACCTGCATGCAGGCATTCCCCAGCTTTGTGTAGATTACCCGGTTTACCATGAAATAAACAGTGAACACGAAATTGCCGTGCTGGTAAATGATATTAGTGCTACAAACCTTGCAGCTCAACTGAACAATTTACTCCATAATGAGGTTCTATATACTGCGCTTCAACAAAACTGTATCAAAGCAAGGGAAATTTTAAACTGGCAGGCTGAAGAAAAAAAGCTGGTTGAATTCTATCATACATTGCTGGCAGATAAATAATGGCAGAAAAGCATTTACATATAATAACACATGATGTTCCGTGGCCTGCGGATTTTGGCGGGGTGATGGACCTTTTTTATAAAATAAAAACACTGCATCAAAACGGTATAAAAATTCACCTCCATTGTTTTACAAATAAAAGAAAGCAGCAGCAGGAATTGAATAAATATTGCGAAGCGGTGTATTATTACAAAAGAAAAAGAGATGTATTCCATTTTTCTTTTAGTGTACCCTTTATTGTTAGTAGCAGAAAATGCACTGAACTACTTCATAATTTACAAAAAGACAGTTACCCAATATTAATAGAGGGTATTCATTGCAGCCATCATTTGCACAACGGCAAATTATCCGGTAGAAAAGTATTGCTGCGCCTGCACAACACAGAGTTTGAATATTACCGCCACCTTGCGCTGAATGAGAAAGATCCATTCCGAAAATTTTATTTTAACCGGGAAAGCAGGCTCTTAAAAAAATACGAAAACCAACTGGCAAAAAAAGTAAGCATTGCTGCTGTAAGTAACCAGGATGTAGCTACTTATAATAAACTTTTTAACGCAAATGACATTTTTCACCTTCCTGTTTTTTTACCGTATGTAAATTCAGTTGGCAAGGACGGCAATGGCTGTTTTTGCCTTTATCATGCTAACTTATCTATTAATGAAAATGAGGAAGCGGCCACCTGGTTATTACAAAATATATTTAATACAGTGGACTTACCTTTTGTAATTGCCGGCAAGAATCCTTCGCAAAAACTGGCGTTCCTTGCGCACCAGCAGTCCAATACCTGCCTTGTAGCAAATCCATCTGATAAAGAGTTGCACGAGTTGATTGCAAAGGCGCAAATAAATATCCTGCCTTCTTTTAACAACACAGGCGTAAAATTAAAACTATTGAATGCGTTGTACAACGGCAGGCACTGCATTGTAAACAAAGCCGGCGTTGCTGGTAGCGGGTTAGATAACCTTTGTACCATTGCCGAAGATGAAGATGATTTTAAAACCGCCGTGAAATACCTGTACCAGATACCGTATGCCAATGAAGAAAATGAAAAACGGCAAGAATTATTACAAGCGTTGTATAATAATCAAAAAAATGCCAATAAGCTGAAGGAAATATTTTGGCCGGAAACTAAAAATGAAAAGCTAGTATAATTTACCCACTCACTACTCACCATTCACTACCCGATACCTATAGGGTCACCACTCACATAGTAATACTGGCATTATCCCAAACCCTACCCCGCTCAGTTTTAATTGTTCTTGCGGGAAATTTATTAATCACCATATAGTCATGTGTTGCCATCACAATAGCGGTGCCATAATCTTTGCTGATACTTACTAATAGTTGCATAATCTCATCGCTTGTTTCAGGATCAAGGTTCCCTGTAGGCTCGTCGGCTAAAATTAATTTAGGCGAATTTAACAAAGCTCTTGCCACATCAACACGCTGCTGTTCGCCACCACTTAATTCAAAAGGCATTTTAAATCCTTTTGTTTTGAGGCCCACTTTTTCCAGTACGTCGTTAATTTTTTCATCCATTAATTTTTCATCCTTCCAGCCGGTAGCCTTTAAAACAAACTTCAGGTTTTTATTTACATTTCTATCAGTTAGTAATTGAAAATCCTGGAAAACCACGCCAAGGTTTCTACGCAGAAAAGGAACCTTCTTCCAATCCAATTCCCGAAGATTATACCCCACAACCCACCCCTGCCCTTCTCTTAAATCAAGATCCCCATACAAGGTCTTTAATAAACTGCTTTTACCTGTTCCGGTTTTTCCAACCAGGTAGACAAACTCCCCTTTATCCACAGAAAAATCAACCTCACTTAAAATAAGATTAGTACCCTGGTAAATATTTACATTTGTTAGTTCTATAATTGCCTGAGACATGATCGTTTTTTATTTATTGATAAAAGATGCTTCCAATTGCTGCAAATTTAACCTAATGAAACCCGTCAATAAAAATTAATTTTTTACCCCAAACGTTAAATATACTTAACAACTAAAAAAATAGTTGTAAAACTAAATTATTAGTTATAGATTTGTTTTATCAATCTAAATAAATAATAAGATGAAAATATTAACCAAGGCAGAAGAACAAATAATGCAGGTGATTTGGAAACTGGAGAAGGCATTTTTAAAAGAGATTATTGATGAACTGCCCAACCCAAAGCCGCATAGCAATACCGTAGCCACCATCACAAAAATTTTAACTGAAAAAGAATTTGTAGGCTTGAAAGTATTTGGACGTATGCACCAGTATTACCCCCTGGTAAGTAAAGATGCTTACAGTAAAAACAGTATGAAGAGCCTGGTAAAAGGCTATTTTGAGGGAAACTTTAGCAACGCAGTCTCCTTTATGGTAAAAGAAAATAATTTAAGTATTGATGAATTGGAGTTGCTTTTAAAACAGTTGAAGAAGACAAAATAATGTGCTGATTTGCTAATTAGATAATTTGCTAATAAAGAACCTGGAATTGAAAATACCAAACAAAAAACCAAAAACCAAAAACAAATCCCATGCTTCCATTTGCCTTTTACTTGCTTAAAGTGCTTATTTGCTCCGGTATTTTGCTCGGCTATTACTGGTTGATGTTGCGGAATAAAATATATCATCGCTACAACCGGTTCTATTTGCTGGCAGCAGCGGCACTGTCTCTGATAATACCCCTTGTACAAATAAATATATGGCACGGACCGGATGCACCTGCACAAGGTATTAAGCTGCTGCAGGTAGTAACAGGCAGCGGAGAATATTTAGACGAAATAGTTTTAACCGCCCGAAAAAGTAGTTTTACAGCCGAGCAGTTTTTACTGTTGATCTACCTGCTGACAAGCGTTATTTTTTTATCCTTATTTATACAAGTATTATTAAAAATCCGTACCCTATTAAAACAGCACGAGCAAACTGATGTTGAAAATATTTGCCTTGTAAATACTACTGCGAAAGGAACGCCATTTTCATTTTTAAAATACATTTTCTGGAACAATAATATTGATATTACTACTACAACAGGCAACCAGATTTTTAAACACGAGCTGGCACACGTGCAGCAAAAACACAGTCACGATAAATTATTTATAAATGGTATACTCATATTTTTTTGGAGCAACCCTTTCTTTTGGCTCATACGCAAAGAGCTAAATATGATACACGAATTTATGGCCGATAAAATAGCAGTGGAAGACAGTGATACAGAAGCCTTTGCTGCCATGATATTGCAGGCCACTTATCCGCAACACCGCTTTGCATTAACCAATCCATTTTTTTACTCACCTATAAAACGCAGATTACTCATGTTAACTAAAAACAAAAACCCAAAGGCAAGCTATATCGGGCGGATACTGGTATTGCCACTTGCTGTGCTGCTATTTGCAGCCTTTACCCTAAAAACAAAAATGATTAAAAACTATGCAACTCCTGCGTACGAGGGTAAAAAATTTACCGTTGTTATTGATGCGGGGCATGGCGGTCAAGATTTTGGAGGCAGGAGCCTTGATGGAAGTATTTCAGAAAAAGATCTTTCACTTGCCATAGTTAAAAAAATAAAATCACTTAACAATAACAGCGACATTAATATTATACTTACCCGGGAGAATGATATTTATCAAAGCCCGAAAGAGAAAGCAAATTTTAGCAATGAAAAAAATGCAGACCTGCTTATTTCAATGCATATTGATGCGATAACAAAAGATTCTGCTGCTATTAAAACAGGTATGAAGGTTTTGGTTGCCCGAAAAGAATTCTCCAACGCTGAAAATAGCAAAATGTTTGCTTCCGCCATTCTTGGTGAATTTGCAAACAACTATAAGCTGCCTGTAGCACCACTCCCCGAGCAACGTCAACAAGGGATTTGGCTGATACAGGCAAGCAACTGCCCGGCCGTTTTAATTGAAGCAGGCTATATCACCAATAAAAAAGATTTAGCTTATATGAAATCAGCAGAAGGACAGGAAGCGATTGCAAAAAACGTTTTGGCAGCTATTGAAAAATATGCAGTAGAAAAAGATAGAGAAACAGTAATTGTCAACCAATCATCAACCCCAAACAATCAAAATTTAAATTCTGTAAAACCCGACACTTTGCCAACGGCGAATTTAAAGAGTTACGAAAAAGCGCTGATTATTGTTGACGGTGAAGAAATGACCAATAAAGAGCTTAATAAAATTAAACCAGAGAGTATTCACAGCATTGATGTCCTTAAAGATAAATCCGCCATTGCCGCCTATGGAGAAAAAGGAAAAAATGGTGTTGTAATTATTAAAACAATAAAGAAAGAACTTGTATTTAAAACTTCGCCAGACAAAACCAGCGTAGATACAATTCTTCAAATAATAAAAGTTTCCGGGAACACAACACCAGAGGGGAGGA
>JBGSIG010000544.1:0-2662 GCA_041742655.1 Ferruginibacter sp.
AAAAGGGTATTGCCCCAAAAAAAATATTACAAGCTTACATCACAAAATTGAAATAGAAATAGAAAATAATTGTTATCCGTAAAGAAATCACACTGATTTTTTGGCAGTGATTTTTTAACCTTGGAATTTACAGGAATACCCCAAATAAAACGGGCCACAAAAAAAGTGGCCCGTTTCAATATTCTATAGCGATTATATGAACAATTGCTTTACCTCATCAGGTACATTTTACCATACCCCTTATTAAAGTATTTATCCGTATCATCGCCTTTTGCTTTGTATTTTTCCAACGCCTTTCCATTTAAATTGGTTAGTACCCTGTACAGGTAAACACCGTTGGCCAGTTTTTGCCCGTAAGCATCTGTACCATCCCATTTAAAGTCGGTGATGTTGCGGCCTACATGAATGGGGCCTAATTCGTTGGTAGTTATTTCCCTTACTATTTTGCCGGTGATGGTTAATATCTGTATGCGGATGTTCTGCGGAACCTGGCTGCCGGTAATGGTAAATACAAATGCAGTAGACGTGGTAAACGGATTGGGATAATTCAGCAAATTGCTTATCATCGCCTTGTTAATAACGCTGAAGCTTACTCGATATTCCAGTTTGCCCGCCTTATTGCCCGCCACGTCTTTACCTGAAACTATAAACTGGTAATCTCCATCTTCCGGAAAATAAGGAAGGAAGTCGATGGATGCGGTATTTTCTCCGCTGCCCAGGTTTGCCGGGTTAAACCTTACTGAATCTCCAAAGAAATAGTTGTGCAAAACACCGTCGGGGTATTGTACCTGTATTTTCAAAAGGGCTGTATCGCTTAGCGACATAAAATGACTTTCATCTTTTAACTTCACCAATATGTGCGGCTTTGATGCGACAATGTCCCTGTTCAAAATATGTACCCCATCAAATGTTACATCCAGCAACGGGTTAAACAAATCTTCTTTTACATAAAAATCTTTGTAGATAAAATTGTTATATAAATATTGCTCCGGCTGATCGTTATCAGGATTCACCATCACGTACAACGTATTGCTTCCAGGATAATCTTTTGAGTCGATGGTATAAGTTACCGACAGCGTATCGCCCGTTACCAATGCTTTCTTTTTAGGAATGGCAATTGTGTGCGGCACATTGTCTTTATCGGTAATGATAAACTTAATTTTCAGGCTGTCGAACGCAACATCGCTTATGTTTTTAAACGCCAGCGCAAAATCAATTTTCTCCCCCTGTTCAATCGTATCTTTCATCATGTACAAAATATTCGGGGCCACTGCGCCTTCGGGAACATAATCAGCATTTATTCTCCAATACCTCAACTGGTTGGGGGTTGCAAATGCAGCATCGCTGTTGATCATTTTTAATTTTAAGTATGGATAGGTCGCAGCATCAATAAAACTAAGTGAGGTATCGGTTGCGGGCCGTACTGATTTAATAAATATTTCCGCATTATTTGGTGTAATGCCATACACCTGGATGGCCACAGAATCTTTTAATAGAGGGTCAATAGTGTTGCCTCTCCAATGCAGCGATTTCCAATTACGTGCCGGGCCAAATGATGGCGACTCAAAACTTCCGGTAATGTATTTTGTAGCAACTGAATAAGACGCTTCCAATGGATTAATGTCATCGGTACCGGTTTTTTGTTGCGGTACAAAAGAAGGATCATTTTTTTTGTAGAAAAATATAAAAGGAATGTTATGGGTAAAGTTATCAAGCTGGCTAAAACCCATTGATTTAAATTTATGATATAAAGAAACACCTGCACCAAAGGTTGCGGTGTCTGCCTGCCATTGGCTGATGAAGGTAGTATTCGATGTTCTTGCAAAATTGGTAACTGACACAAACATGCCCGCAGGTATGCTGTCAAGAAAATCCATCACCCGCTTTCTTGCTGTGATATTATCATAAGGGAATTCAAAAAAGTTGCGCTCGTCTGGCGAAGTAGGCGTTTTTTTACATGCTATATTACTACCAAAACGGCCGGTTAGTAACCCCGTTACAGGATTAATACTATTAGAATTTACCCATGGTTTGAAAGTGCTGCTATCATACACGTAAAACTGCAAATTGCTGTAACTACAGCCATAAAAATCCAATTGCTCAAAGTCAAGGTTTACATCAATTTTTGTGTAAGAAGTAGCCGGATAAATACCTGTTCGTATGTTGAGTGTACGTTGTTTATCGGTAAAGCGAAATACCCGATCGTTGTCCAGTTTCAATGTATTATTGTACACACTTTTCTTATGCTGATAAAAGTGTGACTGATTAAAACCTGTTCCGCCATTTGGCAAATAAACAAAAGAAAAACCGTTCCAAACCTGTTGCCCGTTATTGAGCGGAACCATTGATACCCGCCAGTAATAAACCGTGCTATCTGTAAAATTTACGTTGCCCGGAGCAAATTCAACGAGGCCACCTGCGCCGGTTGCAGTATATTGCTTTTTAAAAGGAGAGTTAAATAATTCAGTAGTATCCAACTCCATTTGGTACTGGCGCTGGCCGCTTAACGGATTGGCGGTGGAAGCCACAAAATTAATTTGCTGCTTGTTTACAATTGAATAATTGAATGGGGCTACCGGGCGAATTTCGTCTTCAAGAATATAAAATTCTCTTGTTAAGGTATTGTTTGCTTCTGATAATTCCTGCACTTTACCATCCACAT
>JBGSIG010000545.1:0-1737 GCA_041742655.1 Ferruginibacter sp.
AAAAACGTCTTAACGCCTTAACGGCAAAACAACACAGTGAACGGCAAGCTACTGCTCAATGTAGTTAAGGTCTTTGCCAAATGTTTCCTCGGTAAAATAGGCCGCAGTAATGGCGACGATCATAACAATAAGGCCGGTTACCCATGCCGCCGTAATATAGGGATTGGGCATTTTACCAAATATCTCCTGCAGCCATTTAAACAGTAGGAACAAAAGCGGCAGCGCACCCCTTACCATATTTGGTACAGTAGTGGCAGCAGTAGCCCTTAAGTTAGTGCCAAACTGTTCAGCGGCCATTGTAACAAAAATGGCCCAAAAGCCAGTGGCGAAACCTAATGCTGCACATATAACATACATGCCGGCTGCAGTTCCGTTTTGCTGATTAAAAAAGAAGACGATGGAGATGATGGTTAGGGTGTAAAATATATACAAGGCCTTTTTTCTGCTTCGCAACCATTGGCTTACAAAGCCAACCAGCAGGTCGGCAACGGAAATACATATGTACGCATACATTGTTGATAATTTTGGCAACACCGGTTCGGAAATACCAAACTCCTTTGCAAAATTATTGGAAAAGGCCACTAAAATACCAATCACATACCAGGTGGGTAAGCCAATTAATATTGCGCAAATATATTTTTTAAACCGCTTTCGGTTACTGAAGAACATGAAGAAATTGCCTCTGCTTACGTCCAGTTTTTTTGTTTGGGTAAACATGCCACTCTCGTATACGGATACACGCAGTATCAGCAGGCAAAACCCTAAGCCGCCACCGATATAATAACACATGCGCCAGTTGAAATTTTGCGAAACAATAAAAGCCGCAACAGCTCCCAACAGGCCGATGCCTGCAACAATGGATGTACTGATCCCTCTCTTTTCTTTACTTACCAGCTCTGTTACCAGCGTAATGCCTGCTCCTAATTCGCCGGCCAGGCCTATGCCCGCAATAAAACGGGCGAGTGCATATTGGTTTGGAGTTTGAACAAATCCGTTGGCGATATTGGCAAGAGAATATAGCACTGTGGAACCAAATAATACGCTAAGCCTTCCCTTTTTATCGCCCATTATTCCCCAGATGATACCGCCAATTAACAAGCCCACCATTTGAATGCTGATGATAAATTCGCCCTCGGTTTTTACCGCTTCGGCAGAAAGACCCATATCTGTTAAGCTATCTACCCTTACAATATTAAATAGCAACAAATCATAAATGTCTACAAAATAGCCAAGCGCAGCAACCAGAACGGCAATGGAAAAAATGGCGGAAGATTGTTTTTGCATCGCAAGGCGTTATACAGTATCCTTTTTAATATTTTTATTTCTGTCAGACCATAATTTGAAAAAAATAGGTATGGTTGTTATCAATACTATGCCTATCACAATTACTTCCAGGTGCTCTTTTAAATCAAAATTAAAATACTTTAAAAACAGCTGTTGCAGGTAGTGGCCTGCAAACAACATCGAAAAAACCCAACCGATGCAACCCGCTATATTATAGAACGTAAATTTTTTAGTTTCCATACCCACAATACCCGCTACAATCGGCGCAAAGGTTCGCACAATCGGTATAAACCTTGCCATCACAATTGCGCCACCACCATGTTTATCGTAAAACTCTTTTGCCTGGAACAAATATTTTTTCTTAAAAAGAAAAGTATCCTTTCGTTCAAATAAAAAGGGACCGCTTTTTTTGCCAAACCAGTATCCAACATAATTGCCAATAATGCCGGCAAG
>JBGSIG010000546.1:0-3417 GCA_041742655.1 Ferruginibacter sp.
AATGGTACTACGCTTTTCATCAAATACTTTGCGCTTATCTTCTACAGCTTCTTTTAAATCTTCCAGCCTGCCTTCCAGTTCCTCCAGTTTTAATTCATCTTCACCAATCTGAACGCTGGTAAACTGGATACTCTCATCCAATCCCTTTAATTGTCCACCTGCTTTTTGTAAAAATTCATTCAGGCTGGTTTCTCTTTCTTTTAAATATTGTAAGCGTTGTGCGGTTAAACTTTTATCGCTTTCCTTGCTGCGAACCTCACCGAGCAAATCATTAAAGGCATGCTGCATGTCCTGCAGATTTTTTTCCTGCGCTATAAACGCCAATTTTTCCTGTTCCAAAGCTGCATCTTCCAAAGCAATGGCCGCTTCCAGTTCAATGCGCTTATCCACTTCGGCCTGTTGCTGCTGGTTAAGGTCGCGGTAGGTAATGTTGAAACCTTCCAACGCAGCTTTTGCAAGCTCAATGCTAACTTCTTTATACTCCTTCTTTATCTCAAAATATTTCTCTGCTTTTTTTGCCTGGCTTTCTAAACTCTTTAGCTGATTATTGATTTCAAACAACAAATCTTCAATACGGGCAAGATCCTGTTCTGTAAGATCCAGCTTTAGCTTGGCCTCTTTTTTACGGGTTTTATAGATAGTTATCCCGGCAGCCTGTTCCAACATTTTACGGCGGCTATTCTCTTTATCCTTGATAATATCATCCACCATGCCCAGTTCGATAATGGCATAACTGTCGGTACTTACGCCGGTATCCATAAACAAATTATGAATATCCTTCAGGCGACAGGCCACATCATTCAGCCGATATTCACTCTCCCCGTTTTTATAATATTTACGGGTAACGGTTACCATATTAAATTCGGTGGGCAACAGGTTTTTGGTATTCTCAAATGTAAGGCTAACCTCTGCCAGTCCGCTGGCACTGCGACTTTTGCTGCCATTAAACACCAGGCTCTCAAGGTTTTCACTACGCAGGTTGCTTATTTTATGCTCGCCAATTACCCAGCGAATACTATCAATAATATTGCTTTTGCCACAGCCATTGGGCCCGATTACTCCGGTAATACCCTCATCAAAATGCAGCACGGTTTTATCGGCAAAACTTTTAAATCCTTTAATTTCAAGACTCTTTAAACGCACGGTTCTATATTTTAAGTAAGAGGGCAAATATAGATGAATGGCTCATAAATAGGCATTACGAGTTATTCACGGTTTTTGAGAGGTTTTACACACTTGAATTTTAAATAATTATTATGTGTGGAGGCGTGTTTGTATTGCCGCTTAGGTTTATTTAAGAGGATAAAAAACAGGCTATAACAATAGCAATTGTTATAGCCTGTTGAAAAATTTTCTTTTTTTCAATTTACTTACTAACTTTTTCTATTTCCAGCGCATCGCCGGTAATGGTGCCGTGAATGGTTACCTTGTCGCCTATAAAGTCAGCTACCTTTTCAGGATTATTTATGGCATACGCTTTTTACCAACAACAAGTACAGGTCTGGCACCTCTTCCAATACATTTTTTGGCACAGGCTGCATGATCTTTCATATCGTCCTTTACGCCACAATCAGAATCGCTGATGTAACCGGTCCATTTTCCTTTATCGACTGCATAAGTTCTGGCAATGGAAAAAGCTAATACTACAAACAATAAGTATTTTTTCATGATTGTAATATTTAGTATAGTCAAATTTAATAATATAAACTACGAAATCCTATCATTTGTAGTTCTATTGTTCTACTGCTCTTGATTTTTCTCTATCGGTTTAACAGAATTAATTTTTGTAGATAGCTACTTAAGATAAACACGTAATCGACATCCTGTGAAGGTTGGTTATGAAAAATAACATAGTGGTTGCTCAATTAAAAGGTCCCTCCTGCTGGTAAAAGCGAGAGGGACGCTTTAATAAGGCCCTGTTGGAAATATTGTTGGCTGTTACGAGCTGCTAATGGTATTTTGCTCAAAATCAAATTCAGGCCCCTCCGGATTTTTCGGATCGTCTCCATAATTATTGGTAAACCTGTTACCGTCTGTAAAAAACCAAACCAGTAAAATAATTCCGCCAATGAATGGAATAAGCCCAATTAGATAGTTCCAGCCACTTTTATTGAGATCATGCAAGCGCCTTACGCTAACTGCCAGTCCGGGGATCAATGTACCCAATGCAACTACAATATATACCAGGCTGCCAACCACGGTAAGCGTCGTACTATTGCTGGTAAGGCCCCAAATAGCGATCAAATAAAATGGAATAATAAGTATAGCATTGAATAACGCCGTATACCAATACTCGGCCCGCCGGGCCCGGCCATTAAAGTTTGCATAATTCTTTATGACTACTTTTTTACACCAGTCAATCATGTTGTAATTTGATTCGTACTTTTCCATGTTGGTTTGTTTTAGGTTTTATTTAAAAAATGAAAGTGAACTTAACTGAATGTTTTAAACGTCTTTTTTACGCAACGATTGCGACAATAGCTACTTTATTAACTCATTGGCGCCGGATAAAGCGTTACACTATATTTTCATGATGGGTTTAATCACCTTTTGCAACTAACCGTCATTTGAGGCAACCTCAAAGTTGATGTAAAGGTGAGATGAATAAAAAATGTAATGCTGCGATTGGAAGAGAGGATACTTTTTCATAGAATCATTTCCTGGGTTAAAATTGAGTTTCTTTTTAGGTAAATTTTGCAAATGGAAGATATCAATAATTTTTGATTGCTCTATTTAAAAATTTATAAGAACAAACATGGCTTTTCATTAAACAAAAAATCCCGCTACATATATAGCGGGACCTGGATGAGGGCACAGAATAAAATTAATTTCCTGTATCGAATTTCTTAAAAATAGATTTCACATTTTTGTCTATTTCCCGTTCTGAGATGTTTGCAGTATTCATTTCTTTCGTTGCCCATCCCTGCCAAACGGCTCTATCGGTTTTGGAATCTATCAACGTCACAGTTACCGTACCTGCCTTTACAGAAACCGAATAGTTATTATACCCGGCAAACTCAGAAGGGAAATAAAAGCGATTTATCTTGCCGCTGCTGCGATTGTAGTAACTACGCATAGTTGGTTGTGTGTAAACCGCCTCGCTTTTTTCCTGGTTATTTCTTTCAACCACAAAATCAGTACTTACCAATACATCTGGATTTGATTTAACTAGTGTAAAACCGTTCTTCTGCATTTGTTCATCTACGGAAAAACGAATATTTTGTTCAGCTATTTGTTTGTGCCTGGCAGATTTTTCCACCTCATTTTTCTCGGCTCCCAGCCAACTGTATGTTCTGTAACTACCCATGTCGACATCCTTTGCCTTTTCAACATGTGCGGTACTGGCGCATCCTGTAAATAGTAAACCTGCAAAAATAACACTCATGGCACTGAGCGATTTAATCATAGTATTGTTTT
>JBGSIG010000547.1:0-2969 GCA_041742655.1 Ferruginibacter sp.
CAAGCCCAACATCGTTTTTTTTGTCATGATCTGTAAATAAAAAAAGTTTGATGAAATGCGTTTCATCAAACTTCGCTATAATCTTTTACAGTATTAGCTTTCAAACGATTTTACCAACCATTTTTCAGTATTATGCCTTAAAAAATAAAAACGAGCAATTGCCGTAATGCAATTGCTCGTTCAAAAATAGTATCCCTCTATTATATTTACTTTTTCAGCTCAACTGCCAATGAGCCTTCCTGCTTGTCAACCGGTGCAATATCAGGGTTGGCAAAAGCAGCAGAAGATTCAGCCGGTGTAGGTGCATCATTTTTTGCAATTACCGCTTCCAGCGAAGCAAGATAGCGGAGACGTTCTTTTTTAGTTAACGTAACAACACTGCCACTTTCTTCATAATAAAAATGCGTGGCTATAAAATGCTTCACATGGTTTCTTGTTTCGGCGGGTAAAAAACGCTGCATTTTCCAGAAGTCGCGACTACCCGATTTTCTAATTGCTTTATTTACATTACCTGCACCGCAATTGTACGCAGCTACTACCAATAACCAGTCATCAAATTGTTTGTACAATGCTTTTAAATAGTCAGCGGCTGCCGCTGAACTTTTGTTAACATACCTGCGTTGATCGGTTTTTGCATTTACCTGTAAACCTAACGACCGTGCTGTTGCAGGCATCAATTGCCAAATGCCAACAGCACCTACAGGAGAGATGGCACGGCTATTTAATTCAGATTCCACTATTGCTAAATATAGTAACTCTTCAGGCACTCCATGTTTCACCAATATTCTCTGTATGCTTTCGCACTTTGCAGTTTGTTTTTCTTTTATGCGCTCCAGCACCTCTGCATTTTCAGCAAGATACCTTTCTGCATGCTTACGAACAATTGGTTGTAAAGGTATAGCAGTTGCAAGTGCATTAATGCTGTCTTCGGCCGCTTTTGCTTTCACTGAATCGCTTAGCAAATACGGTAATAACAATTTACTTTGAGTTTGCGATAGTGTGGCAAATGCATGAATGAGCAAAAACACTAACAAACTGAACAAAGCTAATTGCTTAGATAAACTTGTCTTCATTATACTGTTTTAAGTAAAGAAATACTCATAGGAGAGGAATTCTTAAAACAGTTCTTCAAAATAGTATTGGAAGGAAAAATTCAATTACTTAATTGCAATTGAAAAACGGTGGTAAGTACGGTTATTACGGTAAGCACCAGTGTTTGAGGCGCAAATGCAAAAATAGAGCCTGTTTTTTCTAAATCCAAGGAAAACGCCCCTCGTAAAACTACGCTGACATGCTAACGAACTGTTTATCAGCTAACTAATTTTTTATCCACGAAATATTGTCAGGCGAATAAAGTATAAGTATCACCTCTCTTTTAACTTTTATTAAGGGTTTTAAAATAAAAGTCCTTTAATGCCTTGGTAGTTTTACGCCCTATGCGGCATCCGGGTGGATGAATATTTTGGGGTAGAATAAGGCTATCTTAACAGTATTTTAGGATTCGTCTCATTTTTTGATAACCAGCCTCGATGAATGTGCGTTACGCTATCTCCCGTTTACGATCGTGCAGAAAAATTGGTTATCGGATGTAATTTATCTTGTGCTTTTTTATTTAGAGGCTGCACCTTTTTAATAAATGAATTTCAACTGTGTCAGAAAAAAATTCTGCCTTTACAGCTATTGTTTATTTTTATAACAAAACAAAACGCATGAAACAAAATAACCTATTCATTTTATCAAAGGGCAGGGTAGCTGCTATAAGTAAAAAAGATGGAAAAATAGTTTGGGAAGTAAAACTGAAAGAGTATGTGAACAGTACTGTTGTGTACGGTATTGGGCAGCTAACTGTAGAGGATAATAAAATTTATGTGGGTGTTTCCGGCTTATTGCTTTGCCTTAGTACAAAGGATGGTTCATTGATCTGGAAAAATGAATTAAAAGGCTGGGGCTATCAATTCATCAGTATCGCCAACGCAAACAATGAGGCTGCAGGTGCTGAAGCCTCAAGGGCAGCCGCCTCCGCTACGTCTGCTGTTGTTGTATCGGGTTGATGCATCCTAAAAGAAATATATTTCTTAAACGAATTAAATTATTTTAGATTTAATAAATTTTATTCATTTTTAAAAAGGAGGCTATTGTGTATGCAGTAATTCGTCATTATCATTTTAAGCCGGAAGATGGTGAAAAAATTGAAAAATTAATTCGGGAAGGATTTGTACCGCTTATTAAAATGGCGAAAGGGTTCGTTAGGTATTATTGGCTTGATAACGGTAAGGGTGAAGGTGCTTCCTTTAGTGTTTTCAGGGAAAAAATAGGTGCAGATGAATCTGTCGAACTTGCGGCTGATTTTATAAAAGTGTATTTGTCCAAGATATCTGGACAGGAACCCCTAATAATTGAAGGCACTGTAAAAGCACATGACTAATTGACCTTATTTGACAAATATGGAGTTTCCTGGTGCAGGTGCAACTGTTTTGTAGGGTCAATAACAAGCCACAGCATGCATCCGGCAAGTGTTACAAAGGCCAGAATAAAAAGCGGGTAATTGAAACTGTGAGTAAGATCTGCGATTTTGCCAAACATCAGCGCCAAAAAAAATGCGCCCATCTGCCCAAAAAAATTCATGGCGCCAGTAACGGTGCCGGTATTATTACGGCCAATGTCTGCACAAACGGCATAAGAAGTCATCACCCCAAATGAGAAAGAGAAATTAGCAGCAATCAAACAGGCAGCACTCAGTTTATTTTGTGTCAGCAATGCAGCCATCAATATCATTATTCCGCACATACCCATGCCCGTTATGCCAGTAAAACGGCGGCCAAATTTCAACCCTTTTTTTTGTACTATCCAGTCGCCAAAAAATCCACCGGCTAACAACCCAACAATGCCGGCGATGAACAACCAAAAAATGATAGGGCTGGTTTGCTGCTCAGTAAAATGCCGGCCCTCCTGCAGGTACACCGGCATCC
>JBGSIG010000548.1:0-1517 GCA_041742655.1 Ferruginibacter sp.
CTCACTTCGCAATACAGCGTACGTGGTGGCAATTACGATGAAAACCTTGTTTACATAAATGATTTTGAAATATTCAGGCCTTACCTGGTAAGAAGCGGGCAACAAGAAGGGCTTAGTTTTATTAACCCTGAAATGACTAAAAATGTAAATTTTTACAACGGTGGTTTCCCGGCAAAGTACGGAGATAAAATGAGCAGTGTTTTAGACATTCAATATAAAAAGCCTCACCTGCCTGATTCATCTGCACCGGCAAAAAGAGTTGGCGGTTCAGCATATATAAGTTTACTGGAGCAGGGGGTTTATGTAGAAGGCACCAGCAAAAATGAAAGGGCAACTTTTATGGTTGGTTTTCGCAATAAAAGCAACCGCAACCTGTTAAGCAGCCAGGAAACTTCGGGATATTATTATCCTCAATCCAACGATTTGCAGGCGTTGATTACTTACAGGTTAAATGAAAAATGGCAGCTTGAAATGCTTGGAATTGTTTCTGCCACCAAGTTTACGTTGATACCCGAATCGGTGCAAAAAACTTCGGCTGTGTTTACGCCAATGTTCACTGCCAACCTTGGGCTCGACATTTTTTTTGATGGCCGGGAGGAAGATAATTATACATCAAGCCTGATTGGCTTAACAGCAATACAACAGGTAAACAGTAAACTAAGGCTTAAATGGATGCTGAACCGGTACGGCAATAATGAAAATGAAAACTTCGATATTGGCAGCACTTACTTATTTGGTGAAAGAGATTTTGACAGCAACAGCGAAAATTACGGGCAAATAGTTAACCCGTTGGGCGCTGGCTTTTATCGTAATTATGGCCGCAATGAACTAAACATAAATATATACAATGCTGCTGTAAAAGGCAGCCTCGATTATGGCCGCCATTTCATTCAGTTTGGTAACAGCATTGAGCAAAAAAATATGACTGATAAATTGTACGAATGGGAATTCCAGGATAGCGCAGGTTACTCTCTTCCGTTAAATACCGATAGCCTGAAATATTTTGTAAACTCTTCGGCCGATCTTTCAGTACAAACTTACAGCGGATTTGTGCAGGATAATATCAGTTTTTCAAATAGTAAAAGCGATATCTTTTTGCACGCCGGTGTGCGGTATAATTTTAATACGCTTAATAAAGAATTTTTGATAAGTCCGCGGGCAGAAGTTCGCGTAAAGCCCAAATGGGAAAAAGATGTGGTATTTAAATTGGCTGCCGGCATTTACGACCAACCGCCTTTTTACAGGGAACTGCGGCGCTACGACGGCACAGTCAATACAAATCTTTTATCGCAAAAGAGTTACCAGTTTGTGGCGGGAGTAGATTATAATTTCGCTACTTCTTTCCGGCCATTCCGCATCACTGCGGAAGCCTATTACAAAAATATGAAAGACGTAATTCCCTATGATATTGATAATTTAAAAATGCGCTACTCGGGCGAAAATAATGCGAAGGCTTATGCGTATGGTTTAGAAACCCGATTGTATACCGAATTGCTAAAAGATGCTGAAAGCTGGCT
>JBGSIG010000549.1:0-3407 GCA_041742655.1 Ferruginibacter sp.
ACCTGGTGCCGGCAGATATCCGCCTATCAAGAGTCATCGAGCAAAGCCTTACACAGATACACCGCGAGCGGATCCTCATGCGCCACCTGGACAAGCTCGATGGTCAATTCGACATAATCCTGCTTCCTGGCGGCTGTTCAACACATCGCCGGTGGTACTTAAAAAAACAACCGCGGCATATTTCTTCAAACTATCTTCTTCAAATATGGTAGCATCGGTGGTAGTGTCCACGTCAAAATTATTGAGGTCGCCTAATTTTTCAATAGCCACGTTACCTTCGGCAATTGACTCATGATGGTATCCCAGGGTTTTGCTGAAAACCAAAATCTTTGGTTTGCCTTCACGTTTAGTGCAGGAAAAAATAAGGAGAACAAGCGTAAAAAGAATGGTGCATTTCAC
The DNA here is from genome assembly GCA_041742655.1 of Ferruginibacter sp. Taxonomy (GTDB): domain Bacteria; phylum Bacteroidota; class Bacteroidia; order Chitinophagales; family Chitinophagaceae; genus Ferruginibacter. The sequence goes on from JBGSIG010000549.1 coordinate 400, forward strand.
AATGGCAAAAGAAAATTTCATTTGAATCGGTTTTGTTTAATGAGTAATTATATTATCTATTGGTTATACGTTTTAAAAACTTTTTTAGGTATTGAGTTGCCTCACCCAAATAAAAATACCGTTTGTTTATGAAGTGGCGATAATTAAAAGATGAAATAACTACTTTTTTACAAACAACGGTATTGTGGTATAATTGCAACCCTGAGTAATGCGATTTTTTTTAAGGGCAAATGCAAAAAACAATGTCAAATTTACCATACAAATAGCACAATCAAATATATACAGCAAAAATAGTCAGTACCATTGCTATTAATTAATTTAGCCATTCATTTTTTTAATATTAATATATGCCAACGCGTAGAAAGTTTTTGCAGAGTGCTGTAGTTAGTTCCGCAGCAGTTTTAGCTGGAGAAAAATTGTTTGCCGGTTCGTCACAAACGCCCAAACCTGTTTTAAATGAACCGATTGTAATATCTACCTGGGATTTTGGAAAGGCCGCAAACGCAGCAGCATGGGAAATATTAAAGAAAGATGGAAGAGCGCTGGACGCCGTGGAAGCAGGTGTCATGGTTCCTGAAGCGGATGAAAATAACCAAAGCGTTGGATATGGTGGTTTACCTGACAGAGATGGTAAGGTAACGCTCGATGCGTGCATTATGGACGAGTATTATAATTGCGGCTCGGTAATGTGCCTGGAGCATATCATGCATCCCATATCTGTTGCCAGGCTGGTAATGGAAAAAACACCGCACATAATTTTGGCGGGAGATGGTGCATTGCAATTTGCATTAGCCAATGGTTTTAAAAAACAGAACCTGCTTACTGCAAAAAGCGAAAAAGACTGGAAGGAATGGCTAAAGACCGCCAAATACGAACCAGTAAAAAATATTGAAAATCAGTTGTACGATAAAAAAGACTCCATGCCCGGCGGCCCCGCCAATCATGATACCATCGGAATGCTTGCGATAGATGCTGCTGGTAATTTAAGCGGCGCTTGCACCACCAGCGGTATGGCCTATAAAATACATGGCCGCGTTGGTGATTCGCCAGTTATTGGCGCAGGTTTGTACGTAGACAATGAAGTTGGCGGCGCAACTGCAACCGGTGTGGGCGAGGAAGTTATTAGAATAGCAGGTTCTTTTTTAATTGTTGAGTTAATGCGGCAGGGATTAAGCCCCCAAGCGGCCTGCAAAGAAGGTGTTGAAAGAATCATTAAGCGAAATCCTGCAAAAGCCAAAGACTTGCAGGTTGGTTTTTTAGCCTTAAATAAAAAAGGTGAATTTGGGGCTTATTGTTTGCAAAAGGGTTTCACCTACGCTGTTAAAAGTAACAAAGAAGAAAAAATTTATTCAGCTCAAAGTATCTACTAAAACTATTTTTATTATGACCGGTAACGCAGTTTTTGAAGTATGTGCCTTTAACATTCAATCAGCCATCATTGCTGAAAAAGCAGGTGCTGCCAGGGTTGAATTATGTGATAACCCTGTAGAAGGCGGCACTACGCCAAGCTACGGTGCCATCAGGCAAACGAGGGAAAAAATCTCCATCCTGCTATACCCTATCATCAGGCCACGGTCGGGTAATTATTTATATGATGACAATGAATTTGAAATAATAAAACACGATATCTTACTCTGCAAAGAACTTGGCTGCGATGGAATCTCTGTAGGTGTACAAAAAGTAGATGGTGAGATAGACATTGACAAATTGAAGCAGATAGTAGAATGGGCCTACCCAATGGGCGTTACCTGCAACCGTGCTTTTGATGCCACACCCGATCCATTAAAGGCGTTGGAAGATATCATCAGTACCGGTTGCGAAAGGGTGTTGACCTCCGGGCAAAAAACGGCAGCGCCGGATGCGGGTGAAATTTTGCAGCAGTTGGTTCAGCAGGCGGCAGAACGAATCATCATTATGCCGGGAGCAGGAATAAAATCTACCAATATTGAAAAATTAATAGCCGAATGCGGCGCTAAAGAATACCACGGCTCTGCCAGAAAAGCCATTGCAAACCCAATGACTTTTGCAAACCCGCTAGTAACCGATTTTGGCAGGGTGTACATAGCGGATGAGGACGAAGTGCGAAAGATAGTTGCCAGCATAAACTCCAAATTAAATTAGTTTCCAATATGTTTCTCTGCAAGCAATGAGTGAAATTGTTTTATCGACCTTTCAATAAAATGTGCATCCATCCATACTTTTGTTCAGCACCATCTATAGGAACTAACTATAAAAATGAGGGCTGCAAGTTTTTTTCAGCCATTTTTTGTAAAAAAAATCAATTTGGCATGGTTATGGAGAATATCGTCTCAGCCCTATTAAAATGCTGTCTAATTAACACTAAACAGTGCCTTTAATGATTTAAGTAAATTTTTAAAATAAAACCTAAAAAACAATGAGCACATCAAATTTCCCGACTGCAACTGTGGACAATAAACCGCCACGAAAAGACAACAAAAACATCGTTATTGCAATATTAGCAATAGCATTGGCCTCTTTAGGAATTTATTCTATGGTGGGCAAACAAAAAGCTAATGAAATAATTGCGCAACAAGCCAACACCATCGTTAAAGATTCAAGCGAAATAAGTGAAGTTCGCAAGAATTTTGACGGTTCTCTTGCACGCCTTGATTCAATGGGTACGGTTAATACCACAATGACGGCTAGTTTAGCTGAAAAAAACAGTGAAATCGCCAAGCAAAAAGCAGAAATACGCAGCATTTTAAACAAAAAAAATGCAACCGCTGCTGAACTTGCGAGAGCCAAAACACTTATTGCAGATTTAAATGGCAAAATTACCAATATGGAACAGGAAGTGGCCCGGTTAACCCAGGAAAACCAGGAGCTGTCAACTGCAAACGCCGGATTAACCCAGGACAAAGAAAAATTAACGCAAGACCTTACAACAACAACAGAAGCAAAACAAGGTCTGGAAAAGCAAGTTGACATAGCATCTACATTGAATGCTACAAATATTCAAATTACTGCATTCGACGTAAAGAAGAACG
>JBGSIG010000550.1:0-6739 GCA_041742655.1 Ferruginibacter sp.
TCGTTAGAAAGCAGGGTGCCTCTATTGGATTACAGGTTGGTAGAATTTGCGTACAATCTTGATGAAAAGCTTAAAATTAAAAATGGGTCAATGAAGTACTTATTAAAACAAGTACTTTTCGACTATGTACCAAAAGAAATATTCGAAAGGCCCAAGTGGGGCTTTACAATTCCACTTGCAAAGTTGCTGAAAAATGATTTGAAATATTTATTAGACAAGTACACTTCAGAATATGTTATTAATAAATACGGGCTTGTAAATTTCAATATTGTATATGATCTCAAAAAAAAATATTTAAACGGAACTGATTATTTATTCAACAGGTTATGGCTCATCATTGTTTTACATTGGTGGCTGGAAGAATCAGGTTTTTAAAAGTGAATAAAAATGTCTACTAAAAAAATTCTTTTTATATCTTATGATGGCATGACCGATCCGCTTGGCCAAAGCCAGGTAATTCCGTATTTATCAAGTCTTACAAAATTTGGTTACACATTCACCATACTAAGTTGCGATAAACCAGAAAAATATACAACCAATAAAGCGTATGTTGAAGAGTTAATAACACCTTTCAATATCAAATGGGTTTCTGTTCCTTATCATAAAAATCCGCCAATACTATCTTCCATATATGATTTTTATGCGCTTAAAAAAGCTGCAAAAAAATTACAAGCCATTCATCATTTTGATATGGTGCATACCAGGCCGGGTTTGCCTACCCTGGTTGCTTTGTATTTAAAGAAAACGTTTGGAATAAAATTTCTAAACGACATAAGAGGTTTCTGGGCAGACGAAAGGGTAGATGGCGGCATGTGGAATTTACAAAATCCTGTTTTTAAAAAAGTATACACGTTTTTTAAAACCCATGAAAATGATTGTTTGCTAAATGCAGATTATGTAACCTGCCTAACCCATGCTGCTGAAAAAGAAATACATACCTGGAAAAATATTCCCAACCAGCCAATACCTATAGAAGTGATTCCATGCAGTGTAGACATGGAATTATTTAATAGCAATAATATTGATGAGCGCTTAAAAGGAAAATATAAAGATGAACTAAAAATTAACGATGAAGATTTTATAATAAGCTACCTCGGATCAATTGGTGGCTGGTATTTAACAGATGAGATGATGCATTTTTGTAAAATGCTTAGTGATAAAATTCCGCATGCAAAGTTTTTGTTTATTTCTCCCAATGGCCATAAAATGATTGCTGCTGCTGCTGCCAAATATGGGCTGGCGGCAGATAAATTAATTGTTAAACAGGCCAAACGGCATGAAGTACCTGTTCTATTGACATTTAGTGAATATTCGCTATTTTTTATCAAACCCTGTTATTCAAAAATTTCTTCTTCCCCTACCAAACATGGAGAAATAATGGCGATGGGTATACCTGTTATTACTAACAGTGGTGTTGGCGACGTAGCGGAAATAGTTACGAAATATAATGCTGGCTATATCCTAAACGATTTTACCGGTGTTGCATTTAGCAATGTAATAGAAAAAATAATCGCCGGCAATATATTTGATAAAAATAAAATTCGGAACGGAGCCCGGGAGTTTTATGCATTGGAAATTGCAGTAGAACGATACCGGAAAGTATATGGTAAAATATTAGATTAGCGTTTACGTTTTATTGTGTTACATGGGTAAGCTATATTCTTCTACTTTTGTTGGCTGTGGTTAAATGATAAATAAATATGTCAAAAAAATATCTAATTGTTGGTGCCGGGTTTTCCGGATGTGTATTAGCCAATCAATTGGCAAACCATTTAGATTGCACCATTGATATATGGGATGAGCGTGATCATATTGCAGGTAATTGCCATACTGAAAGAGATGCGGAAACAAATATAATGGTACATAAATATGGCCCTCATATTTTCAATACAGATAAAAAAGAAATTTGGGATTACGTAAATAGCTTTACTGAATTTAAGCCCTATGTGCATAGGGTAAAAGCTAAGTGGAAAGATTCCATTTATTCGCTGCCGGTTAACCTTCATACCATCAACCAGTTTTTCAATAAAACATTTACACCTGCAGAGGCAAGGGACTTTTTAGAAACACTGGCAGATAAAACCATTACCGAACCTGCAAATTTTGAAGAGCAGGCCCTGAGTTTTATTGGCAAAGAATTGTATGAAGCTTTTTTTTACGGATACACAAAAAAACAGTGGGGGTGTGAACCTTCTCAACTGCCGGCATCCATCATTAAACGGATTCCGGTTAGGTTTACCTATGACGACAACTATCACAATAGCCAGTTCACCGGCATACCCGTAAATGGATATACTGCGGTAATGGAAAAAATGACCGACCATCCCGCTATCTCAATTACATTAAATAAAAAATTTGACGCAGGCATGAACTTACCTGGGTATGATCATGTGTTTTATTCAGGCCCGATTGATGCATTTTTTAATTATCAATATGGCAGGTTAGGTTACCGGACAGTTAGTTTTGAAAAACAATATGCAACAGGCGATTACCAGGGAACCACACAAATAAATTATTGCGAAGAAGCCATACCATTTACAAGAATTACGGAACATAAGCATTTCACTCCCTGGGAGCAACATGACAAAACAGTTTATTTTAAAGAATATAGTAAAGAGACTACTGAAAACGAAGTGCCTTTCTATCCGAAAAGATTAGAGTCTGATAAAAAATTACTCCTATTGTATAGGGATGCTGCTGAAAAGCAACAGCGGGTTTCCTTCCTGGGGAGGCTTGCAACCTATAGATATATGGATATGCATCATGTAATTGACGAGGCTATGCAATTGGCGAAAAAAGTTATAGACTGCAACAGCAGTATTATTCCGATACCCATTTTCGCAAATGTCGAAAACTAATAATAAGTCTTAAAGTTGAACGCTTCCCTTCCTATTTAAGTTTCTTTAATACAATAACTATTCTATATAAATCGTTATTGGCTTATCCAACAATTCTGAAACCTAAAATTATCCGTTCTATGGAAAAAGTAATTGCCGTAGTTGTTACGTACAACCGCAAGACACTTTTATCTGAATGTATCACCGCATTACACAATCAAACACAAAAGCTTGACGCCATTTTAGTTGTTAACAATGGCAGTACAGACGATACTGAAGTGTGGCTTGCATCTCAAAAAGATCTATTTACCATTACCCAAAAAAATGTAGGCTCAAGCGGTGGTTTTAATACAGCTATCAACTGGGCTTATAAAAATGGCTATACCTGGATCTGGTGTATGGACGACGATGGTTATCCAAAAGAAGATGCACTTGAAAAAATTTTAGCGCCTCAACTGGATACCCTTTGCCTGCGCAATTGTGCGGTTTTAAATAAAGACGACAAAAAAACATTTGTTTGGAAAACCAAACAATATGCCACCATAGATGCTGTTGACTGTAAAATAATTAACGGCATTGGCCACCCTTTTAATGGCACCATGCTCAATAGAAATATCGTAGAAAGAGTAGGCTTACCGAAACCAAAATTATTTTTGTGGGGCGATGAAACTGAATATTTTTGGCGTATTGTAAAAGGAAATAATATTCCGGTATGCACCATTGCAGACAGTATTCATTATCATCCTGCAGCAGGATTTACTTTTAAAAAAGACTGGAATTATTTTACCAACTGGAAAATGTATTTCTATGTACGCAACCGGTTTCATATACACAAGGCAAAATATCCCAATTGGCCATCGGCGTTCATCAATTATTGCTGTTTTTTAATTGCCATGGTGTGCGTAGTGATGATCTATCAAAAGACCGATAGGTTTAAAAAGCTTGCCTTTATACTATGGCCAGCTATTGATGCTTTTAGCAATAATTTTCATGCCACACCACAAACCATTCTTACCAGGTTGAGTGCCCCCACTTTTACTTTCATCAATCTAAAAATAAAACCCGCATTGCGAAATATGTCATTTGCGGTTGCCAGTCCTTTTACTAAATTCCGGCGCATAAAAACTGCCAATGTATAAAAATCAGAGCCTTTAAACTGCGGCCTTGTTTTTAGCATCCTTTTTCGCAGCAACGACAACTTCCCATATCAAAAAAAGCGCAATAATAGAAAAAGGCAAACAGGGAACTTTATACCTTACCAGGGTGCCAAAGTTTAGAGTAGTAGCTCCAACAAACAGCGCAAAAATTAAAGAATAAAAAAGACAGAAAAATATCATTGGGTTTGTAACAATGGTACGAAAAAACCTGAACGGGCCGGCCTTTACTAAAACAACTAAAGCCAATATCATCATGGCAAGACTTTCGAGCGAAGACATTAGGGTAGATATCTTTTTTGATTCCCACAGGTAGGGCCTGAAAAAAGTAGCAATGATTGCCGCAGGCGCCATTTTAATTAAGCTTTGCACTGACCCATCATATTCTACTCCCAACGAAAATGATGACTCTGCCTGATCGGCCATATTAATGAAATTTGATTGCTGCGTTTTTACAGATTCAGCTATTTTATCTAAAGCAAACACGCCCAATTCTTCTGTTAGTGCATCGGCCAAAGCGAATAGTCCAAAAATTCCTACACCAATAATTACTATGCCTATGGCCGCTTTTGCAAGCACGCTTTTTAAGCGCTTTACATTGGTTAAAACCAGGTAAAAAGTAAAAAAGGGCAGATAAGAAATAAGAATATATGCTTTAACTATAAAAAGTATGTAGGCTGCAAAAAAAGCAATAAAACAATTTTTTACAATTGATTGCTTTTTCTCGAAAATGCTATACAATGAATAGGTCATCCAGCCCAACATACTCATACTAAGCGGATCTTTCAAAATGCCGGAGGTCCAGAAAATTAAACTGGGTAAATAGATAATAGCAATGGCTAATTTTTTATGCAGGTACGGGTAATGCTCGTAAAAAAACTTGTACAAGCGCCATACGCCACTATATGCTATCATTGAAAAACAAAGATTTATCAGCAGGTATTTTCCCAGCGTAAAAAAAGACAATACAGCAACCAGCCTGGATACAAGAAAATTACTCTCTAATTTAAAGTAACCAGAGTTGTAAGTATCTTTTAAAAAATTTTCATCATAATTAGCGCCCGGCCCAAATAGTAAATGAATGTTTTTAGAAGGGTCCTTTAGAATCAGTTCATATAAATGTTGCCCTTCAGGAAAATATAAAGAAGTGCTATCGCCAGTGGTGAGGTAAGCAAAAAAAATAGTAAATGCAACGCTGCTAACTACTTTTATCCAAAAACCCTGCTTATGGTATTTTTTTAATATTGGGTCATTAATGCGTTTTCGCCGTGCCGAAAAAATAAAATAAAAAATGAAAACATAAAAAGGAAATAATATGATGTCTGTAAAACTCATCCTTATTTAATAAAATCTGGTTATGTGTTTATAAATGAATATTGAATGTTGTGTGCGGGCAAATTTATCTTAAATTATCATTTGCTATTCAATAATATACAGTTATTTTGCCCATACTAAAGATAGTGTTATATGTGTGGTATTGCAGGTTCAGTAAATTTTAAATTATCATACCGGGATATTGACAAGCATTTGTTACACCGGGGGCCTGATGCACAAGCTGGTTACATGACGGATAATATTGATTTTTATCATCTGCGTTTATCTATATTGGATATTGAAGGAGGCGCACAGCCAATGCAATTGAATGACCGCTTCACTATTATCTTTAATGGTGAAATTTATAACCACAGTGAAATAAGAAGCCGCTTTAACCTGGCGGGCAACACCAGTTCGGATACAGAAACCTTGTTATTATTGTACCAAAAGTTTGGTGTCGAATTTCTGCAATGGCTGGATGGTATGTTTGTTTTTGCCGTCTACGACAACATTGAAAAAAAACTATTTATTGCCAGGGATCGTGCCGGCAAAAAGCCGCTCTATTATTATTCAGATGGCCAGAAAATTGTTTTTGCCAGCGAATTAAATTGCCTTAAAGGCTTACTGCCCCTGCAAATGGAAAACAATCATTTTTATCATTACCTGCGCTTAGGTTCTTTTTACGGGGCGCTCACACCCTATAAAAATGTGACCGAATTAAATGCAGGCCATTTTTTAATGATTGATTGTACGTCCCTGCAGATAGAGAAAAAATGCTGGTGGAGCATCAATAATTTTTATGGTAAACCGAATACAGACAGCTTTGACGTAAGCCTGCAAAAAGTGGATGACTATTTAAATACCGCTATAAAAAGGAGGGTCGAATCGTCTGACCTGGAAGTTGGCAGTTTTTTAAGTGGGGGTATTGACAGTGGCTTAACAACAGCCATAGCCAGTAGTTATAAAAGCAATATCAAAACCTTTACTGTATCTTTTGATGGTGAGTATAATGAAGCTGCGTTGGCAAAACTGGTGGCAGAAAAATATCATACAGATCATACAGAAATAAATATTTCTTTCGATCACTTAAAAAATGACCTCGAAAAGATCTGCTGCAATTATGGCGAGCCATTCTTTGACAGTTCAGCTATACCGAGTTACTATGTAAGTGCCGCTGCTAAAAAACATCTTACCGTTATTTTAAATGGCGATGGCGCAGACGAATTGTTTGGTGGCTACAGGCGCTATGTTCCTTTTGCCAAATACGATTTTTTTAAAAGTAGTGCCGTTGTGAAAAATGCGGCGGCACTGGCAAAAAATATATTCCCGCATTCAGATAATAAAAAATCCGGACATAATTATTTCTATCGCCTGCTGTCACTGGCATCAAAAAATAATTTAGAGATTTATTTATCAGCTGGCGTTGATATCATG
>JBGSIG010000551.1:0-2832 GCA_041742655.1 Ferruginibacter sp.
CGGAAAAGTTATTAAGTGACATTTACACTATTGTAAAGCCTGGGGGTTATTTGATTGTGGCTTTGCCCAACATTATGCATTATAAATCGCGTCTGCAACTTGCTGCTGGAAAATTTGAATATAAGGATGCCGGAATTTGGGACAATACACATGTAAAGTGGTACACATTTGACACCGCGAAAAAAATGCTTCTCTCACATAATTTTAAGATTGACCTGGCAACCGTTACAGGTGAATTGCCCTTCAATAGTATATTCTCTAAAATTTTTCCGGGCTCGTTAAGAAAGAACCTTTTCAATTATTTGACTAAAATGTCCAAAGGTTTTTTTGGGTACCAGTTGCTGTTTAAGGTAAGAAAGGAATTTATTTAACCATTGAAAAAAATACTAATTCTTTACCCTCATTTTCCTCCATCCAATCTTGCAGGGGTACATAGGGCGAGACTTTTTGCGCAGCATCTTCCTTCATTTGGCTGGGAGCCAATTGTTTTAACGGTACACGAAAAATTTTACGAGGAAGCATTGGATATTCATTTAGAAAAATTATTACCAGCCGTCCTTAGAATCGAAAAAGTTGACGCTTTTAAAGTAACTAAACCACGTCTGATTGGTGATATTGGCTTACGTGCTTTTTTTCAATTGTATAAAAGAGCGAAGCAATTAATTGTTTCCGAAAAAGTAGATTTTTTATACATTCCCATTCCGTCTTTTTATTGTGCCTTGTTGGGCAGATGGCTGAATCATTCGACGGGGATTAAATATGGGATTGATTACATTGATCCATGGGTGCATACATTTCCGGGTAGCGATAAAGTTTTTTCGCGCCATTGGTTTAGCACAAAAGTCGCTGCATTTCTTGAACCTGTCGCTGTTAAAAAAACCTCGCTTATTACCGGAGTTGCGGAGGGTTATTATAAGGGAGTATTGGAGAGAAACCCGCATTTATTAAAGCGGGTTGTTTGCGGTGCAATGCCCTATGGTGGTGAAGAAAGCGACCATAAATCTTTGGAACACCTGGCAATTGAGCCTTACTTAAATAAAAAAAAAGCAGGCAAAATTCAACTGGTGTATGCAGGCGCAATGCTGCCCAATGCTTATTTGCCCTTGGAGCAGATTTTTAAAGCAGTCCGGCAACACCTTGATTTATTTTCAAATGTTGAATTTCATTTCATTGGCACCGGAAAGAGAACGAACGACCCGGCATCGTACAATATTAAAGCACTTGCCCAGCAGTATGGGCTGTGGCAAACAAATGTTTTTGAATACCCGCAGCGAATTCCTTATTTGGATGTATTGGTGCATCTGAATAATGCAGATGCGGTTTTTATTTTGGGAAGTGTTGAACCACATTATACTCCTTCAAAAGTTTACCAGGGCATTCTTGCAGGCAAACCAATTCTTGCCGTGCTACACAAGGAAAGTACTGCAGCTAAAGTGATCAGGGAAGCTAATGCCGGAATAGCATTAACGTTTAATGGCATTGATGATATAAATTTTATACAAGAGAATTTTTCAGATGCCTGGAAAAGTTTTGCAGGGTTTCTTGAAATTTATTCGCCCAAAAATGTAAATAGGGAAGCTTTCGATAATTATTCAGCTAACGCCGTAACTAAGCAACTAGCTGATTTGCTTGACAACGCACTTTCAAAAAAATAATGCAAAAGCTATACGGCATGTTCTCCAGGAAAGGATTGGAAAAAAAATACAATCTACAGTGTCGGCAATATAATAACCTTTTAAAAATTCGAAAATAAGCCAATGCAAAAATCAGAAGAACTAATAAATCGTATTTTTTCTACCGGAAAAATCGAGGATGCTTCCGGCAATGAACGCATACTCGATTCTAATATTGATATGGAAGAAGGCAATTTCCTTCAAAAAATTATCACCGAAAATAGTTATAAAAACTCTATAGAAATTGGATGCGCTCATGGGGTATCTTCTCTTTTTATCTGTAGTGCGTTGGTTTCCCAAAATGGATTTCATTCTATAATAGATCCGTTTCAATCCACGCAATGGGGCAATACGGGAATTAGCCAACTTCAGAAAGCGGGATTTGAAAACTTTCAATTAATCGAAAAGGGGTCTGAGATAGCGCTGCCAGGCCTTCTTGATGAAGGAGCATCTTTTGATTTCGCCTTTATTGATGGATGGCACACCTTTGATCACACACTTTTAGATATGTTTTATATAAATAGGCTCTTAAAAGTTGGAGGAACGTTGGTAATTGATGATGCTAGTATGCAAAGCGTGGAGAGAGCAGTGAATTATTTTTTAAATTATCCGGCTTATGAATTTGTCGGGGGGGTATCTGTAGTCAATTCAGCAGGCAGAAGGGGATTTGATAAATTTGTTATTAATCCATTAAGGTTCATCGGAAAAATGCTCCCTTTAAAAATCCGGAAAGAAATTTTTTCAGGGAAAATAGTAAATAAAACGATAGATGACTATTCAATGGTTGCATTAAAAAAAATTAAGGAAGACGAGCGGCCATGGAATTGGTTCATCCCTTTTTGATGCTCTCTTTTTTAATTAAATAGCTGTTAAGAGGGTGAGTAAAAATAGAATTTTGGTTTGCCATCTCCCGGCAGACTAATACGTCAACTATGGCTCTAATTTTACATCTGCCTGGCATCAGTTTAAGTATCATCTTCAAACCTTTTTACCAGGCAGCATTGAAAGAATATAGTCAATAGCTTTTTAGCCAGGGCTGTAACAAAATACTTGACTGATGATAAGGTGGTAAAAAGTAAAATGGCAAGAGTCTATATCAAGATTCCAAAGACAGGTTTGGGAAACATGATGCTGGTTTGGGCAAGGGGAGTGGTATTTT
>JBGSIG010000552.1:0-2200 GCA_041742655.1 Ferruginibacter sp.
AAGATGCCTTAAAATGGGCTGCATCAACTTATGTGGTTGCGGCGCTTTCGTCTGTAGCAATGTTTTTGTATTATATTATGATTTACTCCGGCCGAAGCAAAAATTGAGTACCGGAATTTACAAATAAATATGGAATCAAGAAAATAATGAGAGAGGGTAGGGGTAAGAATAAAACGATTTGGGTGACCAGGAAACCGGTATAAATTTTATAGCTTTATTTCTTCATCACTGTCATCAAAAAATTTAAACTCCGTTAAGTGATAAGTGGACTTAGAAACAACCTTGATTTTTTGTTTGTATTTCCAGCTCCACTTTCTGCGTTTGGAAATAAGGCCACATGTGAGGAATGAATATAGTATTGGATTAACCTCGATGGTTAGCCCCTTATGGTTTTGCATTATCAAATAACTCAAATTCTTTTCAATCTCATCTTCAAGAATTAACGTAGACGATATTTTCCCACTTCCATTGCAACTGGGACAGATTTCGGAAGTGTTGATGTTCATTTCCGGCTTCATACGCTGCCTGGTAATTTGCATCAAACCAAATTTGCTGATGGGCAATACAGCGTGTTTAGCCCTATCACTTCTCATGAACTGTTCCATGAAATCGGCAAGGCGTTTTTTATTTTCCATCAATTTCATATCAATGAAATCAACTACTATAATACCGCCCAAATCTCTTAATCTAAGTTGTCTTGCAATTTCCTCTGCAGCCTCCAGGTTGGTTTCCAAGGCATTTTGCTCCTGATTATTGCTCACGCTTTTATAACCACTATTTACATCTATCACATGTAATGCCTCTGTGTGCTCAATAATTAAATAGGCTCCACTCGGTAGGTTAACTGTTTTACCAAAAGCTGCTTTCACCTGTTTGGTAATGCCGAAACTGTCAAATATTGGAGAGCCATTATTGTAATAAGTAACTATGTCTATTTTTTCGGGGGCAATGCGCTGAATGTAATGTTTAGTATCTGCAAAAATGGTTTTGTCGTTCACCACAATGCGATTGAAATCTTCATTCAGTAAATCTCTAAGCATGCTATTAGCCTTGCCCTGTTCGCTCAATATTTTTGATGGAGGGGTTGCACCTTTTAGGTTTGTCTGCAATGTTTGCCAGGTTTGCACCAATGACAGTAAATCTTCATGAAGTTCGGCAGTATGTTTGCCTTCTGCAGCAGTACGTACAATAACACCAAAGTTTTTTGGCTTAATGGCTTCAATAATTTTTTGAAGTCTTTTTCTTTCTTCGCTGGAGTGAATTTTTCTCGATACCGCTATTACATCGTTAAAGGGGGTAATAACTACAAAGCGGCCAGGCAATGATAACTCGCAACTAAGCCGGGGGCCTTTTGCTGCAATTGGTTCTTTTAAAATTTGTACCAATACGTTTGGCCTGCCACTTAATACTTCGGCTATTTTACCCGTTTTTACAATTTCAGGCTCTACAACAAACTTACCAAAATCCATGCCTCCATCCGTTTTGTCGTTAATGCCGGCATTGGTAAACTTAAGTATCGATTTTATATAAGGGCTAAGATCAGTGTAATGTAGAAAGGCGTCTTTTTCAAACCCGACATCTATAAAAGCAGCATTTAAACCAGGTATTAGTTTTTTAACCTTTCCAAGATATAAGTCTCCCACGGCAAAGTTGGCATCAGCTTTTTCATTGTGCAACTCAACCAGTTTTTTATCTTCCAGCAAAGCTATTTCAACGCCTTGCGGTGCAGCATTTATAATTAATTCCTTTGTCAAAAAAACACGTTTAATTAGCGACTAATACATCACACGGAAGGATAACATACATCAATAATTCACAAAATACTACAAGTAGTAAATTACAAACAATTACAGATAAATGTGTGCCAGCGGGGTACCGGCACAAACGATAAAAAGGAAAATTTATTTCTTTTTATGGCGATTCTTTCTTAAACGCTTTTTACGTTTATGCGTCGCAATTTTATGTCTTTTTCTTTTTTTACCACACGGCATAATTCTAGTATTTTGTTGTTAAATAATAATTTTTTTTGACTGCTCGAATTAAAATTTCGATATTTTATAGTAATCGAAATTTTAATTCGATGTGTTTAATGCTTTAACATTTCAATGCGTTCATCAACCTCTTTCGAGTAGGCAGGATTATTTATCATGCGCTTACTTATTTCATACCATTTTAAGGCATTTACTTTATCTCAGATCGG
>JBGSIG010000553.1:0-1806 GCA_041742655.1 Ferruginibacter sp.
CGAAAACAAAGTGTACGTGTTGCCAAAAGTTTTAGATGAAAAAGTTGCCCGTTTACACCTTGCAAAAATTGGTGTAGTGTTAGATGTTTTAACACCTGAACAAAGTGCATACTTAGGCCTTCCAAAAGAAGGACCATTTAAGGTTGATCACTATCGGTATTAATGGGTAATTGATAATGTAATAATTGATAAAAAACCCACTTCTCAGGAAGTGGGTTTTTTATTTTTGTCTGAGCTAAGAAACTATCTTCAAAATCATGGGCAGCCAGTCCCGATTTTTATCGGGATCGCCCTCTTTTACTGCATACCATTGATGTGCTTGTATTGGCGGCTAAGACGTATGTTGATTACCGAACTGTAAATTGACCTTCTTCAATTGGAAATATATAACTTTATTAAATTGATTTTGCTACCGAATATTTTGCTGTACGTGCGTCTGCTAACATAAAATTACCTGAGTGCAAAAAAACCTTTTAAAATTACAAGATTAATTTTTGGCCTACTATTTAGTCTCATACTTAATATCTCTTTTGCTCAGAGCTTACCCGACTTTGAAGCAATTACGCTGGATAAAAAAGAAGATTTCAATTCAACAACTGACAATGCCGCATTACAAGCATATAATTTTCTTCTTTCAACACCCCTTGAGAAAAATAATATTGACAAGTTGAAATCCATTCGATACATTATTAACTGGATGTCGGGAACACCTGATTACAATTTTACTTTAGACGAGCAGGCTACAAAGTTTGCAAAAAGGAATGATGATCTTTTAGGACTATACATGGCGGCAATGACAAAATATGTTTTAGAAAATAAAGCAGATTATAAAGATCAGAATAAAATAAAGCTCAATGCAGTGAAGTTTATTATTGCTTATGCAAGTGATGATAAAAATAAGGTTAAAATAAATTCTGAGCTCAAAAATGCAATTGAATCAAATGACAAAGAGCAACTTTCATAATATTTGAAAATTTAAATCTCTGCACACACGATTCGGTTCGGCAATTTGGCGGAGCGACAATATATTATCGACTTTTTCTTTTGCCCTTGTTGATATACCATCACATAAGTTTTGGGCAAGACAACTATCCTTTTGTAAATAGCCCAAAAGCAAGTGTCAGCCAGCAAGACTGCACTAATAAATAAACCAGCTTTTCCCAAAAAAAAAGAGCGTTCATTACTGAACGCTCTTTTTAAATGATATGCTGGTTAATAAATTACCACCTGTTACCACCACCACCGCTGTTACGGCTGTTTGAATATCCACCGCTACCGCGGTTGTTTGAATATCCACCACGGCTTCCACCGCCTGTTCTTTCTTCTCTTTCTTTTGCTACAGAAACACTCATTGCTCTGCCTTCAACTTCTTTGTTGTTCAGGCCTAACATAGCGTCTTTTCCTTCTTCATCGTTGCTCATTTCTACAAAACCGAAACCACGTGAGCGGCCGCTTTCTCTGTCCATGATTACTTTGGCTGAAGATACAGTACCAAATTGTGCAAAAAGTTCGTTCAATTCAACATCTGTTGTGTTGAAGCTTAAATTTGAAACGTAAATGTTCATTTTCTTAAAAATTAAAAATAAATAAAATAAAATACCTGTGACGGTAACTTGACTAAAGACAAAAATTTTTAAGAAGAATAAACTAATACGTGGAGAAGTAAAAAATTGAATCTAACTAAAACATTGTGCTCATAGAGCTATTATCACGGCGCAAATATAGGCGTATTAATTTACAAACTTCAATTTATTTTAATCGGCTATAATAAATTGGCTACCCTTTTAGTTTTGTAACCACATCTAC
>JBGSIG010000554.1:0-7206 GCA_041742655.1 Ferruginibacter sp.
TAACGCCAGACACCGCCACATAAAACCAAACCGGCCAGGTAATTCTGGTTAGCCTTTTATGCTTATCATATTCGCCAATTAATGCCCGGTAAGCTGTAAATAAAATAAAAGGTAAAATGATGGCTGCAAGCGGAATATGCGTGATAAGGATAATGTAATAAATCATTCGCAAATTGCCGGCGGCTGATTTTTCTATGTCACTTACTTCACCATCATGATTGATATCGCCGAACCTGGTATCGCCAGCCAGCAGGTGATGGCAGATATAAGAAACTAAAAATAATACCGACAAACTAATTGCCAGCAGCATTATTTTTTTATGAAATGCATAGTTTTTTTGCTTTACGGTAACAAGCCCCGCCACTAATAAAACAGCTACAGTAGAGTTAATGATTGCATTAATTTTGGCAAACACATGTGCGTCAAAACCAAGATTTATATTCAGTTTAAACTTTGCTAAAAAAGCAACCGCAACAAAAACTACTATTGATACAATCCAGATAATTACTTTAGCTTTTGCATCATTTTTAACCAGGGAAGGTTGTAACATACGGGTGATTCTTTATGTAAAAAAATTTCATGAAATGATAGAAGCATCGGCAAATGTTGAGGGGAACATATCACTAACCTAACTTCTTCCAAACAATTCTTTCAGAAACTCTTGAAAAGTTCTCTTCTTATCTTTTTCCAACATTAATAAAGGAATGTCCCTTACTAACTGAGCCTGCTTTATGGTATCTAACCCATTGTACCAGCCGCGTACAACACGGTTTTTATCAACCAGGAAAAAATTTTCTGTATGAATGAATGCTGTATCAACATTTACATCCGCCACATTTGCTTTTAGCTCATTCAAAGCAAAATCATAAATTTCATCTCTCTCGCCGGTAACAAACCACCATCCATCGTGGTTGGAGGTATAACGGTCGGCAAATTTTCTTAACTGCGGTACGGAGTCGTGTTTGGGATCTATACTTACCGAAATAAATTGTACAATACTGTCATTGTTATTTATAAAAGACTTTTGCAAACGACCCATAGCCTTTGCCATTGAAGGACAAATGGAGGGGCAGCGTGTAAAGAAAAAATCTACCACCAGTATCTTTCCTTTCAAGTCATCCAGCGTAACCTGTTTGCCTAATTGGTTTGTAAAGGTCATATTCCTTACTTTATGCCAAATAGTATCTGTAACTACTTTGCCGTTATTTTGAGTTGTGGCCACGCTATCAAAAAAATATCTATGCGGCATTTGAACCGCCGCCTCCCCAAAATATTTTACTGCAAAATATCCTGCAAATGGAAGTATGATGGCAACCATTAACCCAAGTACTGCCCGCTTATTCATATATGCCTCTCCTTTTTTGTAACAAAAAACCATCACTCTCAAATATGGAACGATGGTTTGTCATTAATTTTTTTTAGTGTATTAATCTTTCGCCCCTTTTTCAGCCGCTGTCTTTTCGACCCTCTCTATCGGCGTTGCGCCATTATACTCATTCTTTAAATTTTTCCAACTGGTTCCATCCCATAAAAATGCAGCAATAAACCAAACGAATAATAACAACGGCACTACTATGGTCATAATCATATTCCGAATTTCATCGCCCAAATGCATAAAAACAGCAACGATATAATAGGCTTTTGCCATGGTTAAAATACAAACCATTCCTTTAAAGGCCAATACCAACGTAGCATTGGGATGAGCCCCTTTATGAATATTATAGATGGCTAAACCTATGGCTAATTCCGCAATGGTTAACCCGGATAATATCCAAAAGGTTTTCCAGATAACCTTAGTTGTATCGGAGTGCTCGGGATGAAAAGTTATTTCCTCTGAAAATGCGTTCGACATAATTATTTATTTATTGATAACTCTTTTATTGTATACTCATTAAATCAGGTAAAAACAAAGGAATACAAATACCCAAACAAGATCTACAAAGTGCCAGTACAACCCTGCTTTTTCAATCATTTCGTAATGCCCTCTTTGTTCAAAATGATTCATTTTCGTTTTTATATACATAACGATATTTATAACAACCCCGCTAAATACGTGAAAGCCATGGAAGCCTGTTATTTCAAAAAAGTAACTGCCAAATGCTATTGGGCCTGGCGTGGCTACTTCTTTGCCATTAAACATCACCTCTGGTCCAAAGGGATTGTGAGCTACTGTTGTGTTCCAAAACTCCAATTTGCCGTCCACCAATACTTCATGTTGAGCTGTAAGTAAATGCGTCCACTCCCAGGCCTGGCAACTTAAAAAGCAAATGCCTCCAAGTATTGTCCAGAGCATATACTTTTCTACGCCGGCTTTATTCATCTGGTGCCCTGCGTGAACAGCTAATACCATGGTAACAGAACTGGCAATTAAAATGAAGGTCATTAAACTTACAAATGCCAACGGCAAATTTGCATGACCGGCAAAAGGGAAGGAATTAAACACATGGTTTGGATCTACCCAGTGATTTTGACTAAAGCGAATGGTACCGTAGCTAATTAGAAAAGCGCCAAATGTAAAAGCATCACTCATTAAAAAATACCACATCATCACCTTGCCATAACTGGCATTGAAAGGGCTTCTTCCGCCATTCCACCATTTTGTTCCTTGTTGTACTGCTGCTGTAGACATTAATATAACTTTATATTATTTAATACTTTTTGATAGAACCAAATTACAAAACCTCTGTTCTTTTTCCTACTCACTAGCGAATCATTATTAAAAAAATCAATAAATAAATCCATAAAAAATCAACGAAATGCCAGTATGTAGATACAACCTCCACCGGCACTAGGTCGTAGTTTCTTGTCTTTTTGCTAAAGGCCTTTGCAAACATCACTAATAACGCTATTATGCCTCCCAAAACATGCAACGCATGTAAGCCAACAATTACGTACAAAAATGAAAAAGACACATTTGCCTTAAGCGTCATTCCATTGGCCCACAACTGCGTAAAGCCAATAATCTGCAACACTATAAAAAGAACTCCCAACACCAAAGTGGCAACAACCAGGTTTTTATATTTGAGTATCTCCCGGTTTTTAAAAGCCGTTCTGGCCAACCATAACGTAACACTACTTAAAATAATTACCACAGTAGAATACCAAAACACTTTCGGCAAATCGAAACTAACCCAATTTTCCTGGTTGCGTTTAATGATATATGCACTGGTAAACCCTGCAAACATCATTACTATACTTGCCAACCCCACCCAAAGGGTAAATTTATGCGGATGTATTCTTCTTTTTTGTTCCATTACCACTAGGCTCATTCACCTGAATTTTTACTACTTTTCAAAAAACACGCCTATCGCATGTCACAGTTTTTTTGTTAATCAGAAAGGTATTTCAGGCTCTTCCAAAAAATAATGCCAGTAATACAATCATCAAATAAAAATAAGAACTAAACATTACTTTTCTTGCGCTCTTTATATCCATATTTTTAAACAACAAAACACTTACATATACCATCCATAAATTACAAACCAACAAAACCGCCATACAAATAATACCTCTTGTTCCGGTGTTGGTGATGCCGGCAAAATAAGGCATAAAACCAAAAGGAATCATCATTGCACTATATATGATTGTTTGCAATGCTGTAAATTTTGTAGGCCCTTTATCGCCGGGCAACAACTTAAATCCTGCAGTAGTATAGTCCTGGTGGGCCAACCAAGCAATTGCCCAAAAGTGAGGAAACTGCCACAAAAACTGAATGCCAAATAATATCCATCCGCCAATGCTAAACTCACCCGTGGCTGCAACCCACCCAATTAAACAAGGCAACGCACCGGGGATAGCTCCAACTAACACTGCTACAGAATTAATTTTTTTTAGGGGAGTGTAAACAAACCCATACAACAACAGGCTAAACAAACCTACCAAGGCACTTTGATAATTGAACCAATACGCCAAAATAAAAATTCCAAAGGCTCCTGCAATCACTGCAAAAATTGTTGCTTCGCTTCCACTCATCCTTCCACTGGCAACAGGCCTTTTGGCTGTTCGTTTCATTAAGGCATCTGTATTCTTTTCCAATACCTGGTTAATTGCATTAGCAGAACCGGTAATGAGCATTCCACCTACAAAAAGTAAAAGAACTGATATAACTTTCGATCGGACATATATTAATTCATTCGGTGCAATTAAAAAACTTACAACCGTACTAAACACCACCATAAAACTTAAAGTGAATTTGATCAACTGAAAATAATCTTTCACTTTGGTCGCCAACACAAAAGATGTTGAATTGGCTATGGTAGTTTTTTCCGTCGACATCCCTATCAAAAATCTTAATTTAACTATTCTTCAAAAAACTTTCTTCCATCAATAAACAAGCATTAGGCTCATCTCCCCATTTTTTTTAATGATGACTTTCATTTTCACCAATGGGTTCTGTTTGAGGAATGAAATCCCGTCCATCTTTACCGTAGTCATAAGCACCACGGTACACCTCAGGAATCTCACCCGGCCAGTTACCGTGTCCGGGATTGATAGGAGTCGTCCATTCTATTGTATTGGCAGCCCATGGATTTGTAGTAGTTACTTTTCTTCCTTTGAAAATGCTGTAGAAGAAATTTATAACAAAAAGCAACTGTGCAGCAAATACTATAATTGAAACAAAACTGATAAATTCATTTAAGCCGCCAAACATTTTAAATGATTCCCAACCAGAAAAATCATAATAACGGCGTGGCATACCTGCTAATCCTTCATAGTGCATTGGCCAAAATATTAAATAAGCGCCCACAAGAGTTATCCAAAAATGTATGTAGCCTAAAGTGTTGTTTAAAAACCTTCCGTACATTTTGGGGAACCAGTGGTACACGCCAGCAAACATTCCGAAGAACCCTGCAACACCCATTACAATATGGAAATGCGCAATGATAAAATATGTGTCATGAAGGTGAATATCCAAAGAAGAATTTCCTAGGAATATCCCCGTTAAACCGCCTGAAATAAACATGCTTACAAAACCTATGGCAAACAGCATAGCAGGCGTAAACCTTATGTTGCCCCGCCACAATGTTGTAAGCCAGTTAAATACTTTAATGGCTGAAGGAACAGCAATTAACAAAGTAAGTAATACGAAAAATGCGCCCAGGAAAGGGTTTAAGCCCGTAACAAACATGTGATGCGCCCAAACCAAAAAGGCAAGGATGGCGATTGCAAACAGTGAACCTACCATTGCCATATAACCAAATATTGGTTTGCGTGAGTTTACCGACATTACTTCGGAAGCCATGCCCATAGCAGGTAATATAATAATATACACTTCCGGATGGCCGAGGAACCAGAATAAATGCTGGAACAGGATGGCGCTACCACCTTCGTTTGGCAAAATTTTTCCATTAATATAAATATCACTTAAGAAAAAGCTGGTGCCTAAATTTCTATCAAATAACAATAAGATAGCTCCAGATAGTAAAACCGGAAAAGACAATACGCCTAAAATAGCAGTAAACAATAATGCCCATATGGTGAGGGGCATTCTTGTCATACTCATTCCTTTTGTACGTAGATTAAGAATTGTTGATATATAATTTAACCCGCCCAATAATGAACTCACAATAAACATTGACATACTTGCCAACCAAAGATCCATGCCAATTTTAGAACCGCTGGAAGCATCGCCCAATGCACTTAGTGGCGGATATATTGTCCACCCACCGGATGCTGGACCTGTTTGAACAAAAAGAGAGGCAAACATGATGATAGAAGCTGTAAAGAAAAACCAATAGCTTAGCATGTTAAGCATTGGTGAAGCCATATCTCTTGCACCAATTTGTAAGGGTATTAAAAAATTAGCGAAAGTGCCGCTTAGGCCCGCTGTTAATACAAAAAATACCAGGATGGTTCCATGCATAGTAACAAGGGCATAGTAAAACTCGGGATCTATTTTTCCCCCTTTTGCCCAATGGCCTAATAAATCTTCCAACCATGGAAAAGTGGATTCGGGATAGCCTAACTGTAAACGAAACAATACTGAAAATAAACCACCGATAATTGCCCATATTATTCCTGTAATAAGAAATTGTTTGGCGATCATTTTATGATCCTGGCTAAAAACGTATTTAGAAATAAACGTTTCATGATGATGATGTTCATGATGTGCATCATGACCTTCATGTACATCTGTTTCGTGTAAAGTTGTGGTGGTACTCATGTTCTTAAACTATTTTTTCGATAACCAATATTATTTCCCTGCCGCTATCGCTGCAAGGGGCGCTTGTTTTGTTGTACTGTCGGTTGCAGCAGGTGGTGCTTCTGTTTTAGGTTTCTTGTCAGGAAAAATCGTATAGTACTCGGGCTCCTGAGTTGCTAACCATTTTTTATAATCGGCTTCGCTTTCCACAATAATTACTCCTCTCATAGAAAAGTGGCCCCTGCCGCACATCTGATCGCAACTTAATTCATATACAAAGTTGGGGTTACCCGACCTCACCTTCATTTCTTCAGTGGTATATATTGGAGTAAACCAAAGTGTTGTTGGAATACCCGGCACAGCATCCATTTTCATTCTGAAATGAGACAGGCCCACATCATGTATTACATCCTGTGCATAAATTACAAATTTGATTGGTTTGTTTACGGGAATATGCATCGTCGCCGCTACATGTATATCATCGAGACTGGCGGGATCATTGAAATCTACGCCCAGACTATTAGCGCCTGTTGACAATTTAAAATTTTTCTTGCCTAAAATGGCATCTGGTCCGGGATATCTAAATTCCCATCCAAACTGGTGACCCGTTACTTCCACTACTACAGACTCCTTTGGTGCATCGCTGGTAATTTTGAACCAATATTTTAAACCGAAAACTACCAATACAGTTAAAAATATTGCAGGCACTGTCGTCCAAAGTAATTCCAATTTTGTATTGTGTGGAAAATAGTAAACCTTTCTGTCATCCTTTTCCTGGTATTTGAAAGCAAACCAAAACAACAGCACCTGGGTTATAACAAACACTACGCCAGTTACGGCAATAGTAATGTACAGCATAAGGTCTATTTTTTCGCCCATTTCTGACGCAGCACCCTGAGGAAACAGTGTTCTGGAATAAAGCAAATCATTGCACCACCATACGCCCACCAAGCCGAGAATTAAAAAAGAAATCAGTAAAAAAGCGTTTATTCTATTGGTCTGTTTGCGTGCCTTATCCTCGCCCTTTAAAACGTTTACATACTCACTGGCTTTTGCAATCTGAA
>JBGSIG010000555.1:0-4149 GCA_041742655.1 Ferruginibacter sp.
TAAGTGCCATTGGTCATACTTTGCGTAGTCCAGGTTACAGGTACAGTGATGGTTTCACCAGCAGGCACTGTAAATGATTTGCTCGGAACCAGTTCTATCACACCATTATTTTTATACCAAAGTGTTTGATTGTAGAGAGAAACGCCGTCAGTACCATTTTCATTTTCGATGCCAACGGTTGAGTTGGCGGTCCATGTAGCAGCCTCGCCATCTTTATACTGGAATTTAATACGGCCATCTTTATACAATATAATTTCAAATGTGGCATATCCTGAAACAAAGGGGGCATAACGAAACATCTGATCGTACTGCACAACCAATTTATTGCTGTCTGAATAATAGTATACTTCTCCGGTGTAGTGACCCATCCAGTCAAAGTTTGGATAAAGGGTTTCGAATAACGCTCCTATCACACCATTAGGCTCTTCCAGCGAAGGCAACCCCCATTTAAAAGCGGGTACATCCGGGTTGGGTGCCAGCAAAAGCGAACCCGCATACCACAAATACAAAGAAGAATATTTTTTGTTATAATAAGGAAATTCAAAAGGCAATTGAATTTTTTGCGTTTGTTGCAAATCAAGCCTTACCTGCGATGCCCTGCCTAACCCGTGTGATAATTCTATCCACTCATAAGCAGCTGCAGTATCACCAATGTTTTTATGAACAGAATAAGAGTTTGCTGCTGGAAGTCCATTTTTTGTACCTGAGGAATCGCCTTCCATCAACATCCACTGGGGATTTTCAATAACTACTTTCATATCTACCGCACCATTGTTAGTAAGGGTGAGAATTTCGTTTGCAGTTTCGCCCAAGTTGAGCGATTTATCCTGTGCCCCTGTAATTGCATAACTAAATGCAGGTGCCTCGGTTGCTGTACCTGTAAGTACCACCGTGAAATCTGCCTGCGCAACATTATCTGTACTAACGGTAAGTGAGGCAGTAACTGAGCCCGCTACCGAGGGAATAAAGCTTACGGGTATGCGGATTTCTGACATGGCAGGAACCGTCATGGGATCTAAATTGGTTACAAACGCGGAGTTAGAACTAACTACTGAAATAATTGATACGGGCTTTGTGCCGGCATTAAAAAATATTGCTTCTTTTTTATTGATGCTGGTGTTTATAACGGTTCCAAAATTCAGGCTATCAGTTTGCTGTGCTAAGCCCGTTGCACCAGTCACCGTTAATCTTACAGGAACGTCTGTTCTTTCGTTCAGCGGGTCGTTGGTTGTTAGTGTCATGTTTCTTTCATAAGTACCATCTACAAGGCCTTTGGCAGAAGCAGTAACGGCTACGGTTACACTATCGCCCATTGGAATAACACCATTGAAAGCTTTTACTTCACTGATAAAGTCAGCTTGAATTGGAACCATCCAAAGCGTCATGTTATCCTCAAGATTCAAACTGTACGTATCAATACTAAATCCTTTTGTTTCATCCTTATTTTCAATGCCTATTATTGACCAGTTTGGCCAAACGGCATCCTGCACAGATTTATAATTTACCTCTACTTTACCGTCGTTATATAATATTACCTGGAAGGTTGCTTTGCCGTAATTATCAATACCGCCAAACCAGCCTGGTCTGTAATAAGCCATGTCATTGTATTGAACAATAAACTTACCTGGTTCATATTTTACATAAACCCTCATATCTTCTCTTGCACTGATTGATTCATCTGGAACGCTTAACCACAAAGGCGCAATACATCCCTTTACCACATCATTGGTTGGCAATACCGAAATAGCCGTATTATAATGATCAATATCACTCAAACTCAACAAGCCCTGGTTGGTAACAAATAAACCTTTTATTGTATCACTGTAAACCCTCATAGGAAAGCCGAGGTTAAAATATTGGGCACCATTTTTCTTAATGGCCAATTGCTTCGTAATATCCTCGCCGGTAGTTGAAATTTCATTCCACGAATAAATCGGCCCGCCTGGTTCTTTGCTATCTATCAACACATAATTTCCAAAAGGTTCGAAGCCCTTACCCATCAATCCCATTTTTTTTGCTTTCGCTTGCGCTGCGTAGTCGGGGAAAGTATAGCTTAATGGGAATTTTCCGGTTGTATTGTAAACAGTAAGGTTGGCTGTACCGAGTGAGTCTGGTTTTGCAGCTATCTCTACAGGTAGCGTTGATAAAGCCATCACTGGCGGCTCAATACCAACACCAGTACCCGATAGTACCAGTGAACCTTCACTGCTGGTAATGATTACTTTAGCAATTTGTAAACCCAACGCTATTGGCGTAAAACTCATCACAATAACTCCGGAATCACCTGGATTAATAAATTCCGGCGTGGAAATTATTGTAAATAAACCATTATCTGATGTAAAGCCAAAAGATTCAATTTTACCTAAACCGAGATTGTAAATTTTTGTGGTTACTTCTTTCGTTTTGCCAATAAACACACTTCCAAAATCAGCGATAGGCTGCTTTGTAACCATAATTGATTTTTGCCCGGTAACATTGATGGTAACCGGTACCTCAACCACTGGCTGGTTAAGATCGTTGGAATTTAATTCCAGTTTCCAGTTATAAACACCATTGCGCAATGCAACAGCGTTAGCCGTAACAGTGAGTGGCGTATTGCTGTTAGGATTAACGGTGCCGTTTGTTGGATTTAAGGTTACGCCATCTATAGCGCCTTCGTTACTCAAGGCCTGCATAAACCATGCTACTGGTTGAAACAGGCTGCTGATAGGTCCCCATGTTTTACCACGGTTGCTGCTGGCTAAAAAATTATCTGGCGATTGCCCATAATCAAAAGCACCTTGTGAATAGGTAAATTCTTCATGATATTCAAACACAACCCAAAACCATTCGCCCTGTTTAAATTTATACATGCCATTTAACTTAATATTTTTCAAAACACCCCATGCCTCATCTTCACCAATAGAAAAAGATTGTTTTAATAGCAAATGTCCTTTAGATGGATCTTCACCACCTTTGATAATGTAAACCACTACCGGTTCTGTAATGCCTTGCGTTTGTATAAAGCTGGCTACATGTGTAAGATTAAAACCTTTAATAGCAGCAACTTCAAATTTTGTAGCCGCAGAAAAAGGAACGGGCTGATCGTCCCCTAAAAAATAATGGGGCCAGTCGCCGCTTACATATTGCATGGTATCATAAAACCCTTCTTCTTTTGCCCATGTAGATGAAACAGGAACCATTGTTCCCTTCCATGACAGCGAACCTAACCCATTATTTAATAAGGACACTGTGCCGCTGGTTACGGGCTGTGTACCAGCATTTACATTTATCTCCAGCAAACCTGGATTGGTGGCAATTTGTGGACCGGGTTGTGTAGTTACAGTAGCGATATTAGAAAGATAACTTCTGTTGCCCCAGAAATCCTTGGCAATAATTGTTATATAATATTTTGTAGAAGGAAACAGGCCTGCGACAGTAAAAGTTTCTGACTGGCCGGCTTCTTTCGCAGAAGGAATAAAAATATTAGCAGCAGAATCCAGTTGTAAACTGTCGATTGGTTTTGCAGAATAATAAACAAAATAACTTTCTGCTTTTCCATTGTCAGCGTCAGCAGGGGCAGTCCATTGAAGGTCGACGCTGTTGGGAGTGTTACTTGCCCCTGTTAAATTTGTTATAGCTACAGGTGGTATGGCATCATCTGGTTGAAGTGCTAAGCCTGCGTTTGCACGGCCTATGCCCATCAAGTTTTTATAAGCCGCATTCATTCCTAAAAATGGCGATGCTGTTTTAAGCAACCTGTTTTTTAAATCGGTATTTGTGAATCCAGGTTTTCCATATTCTGAAACAATCAATGCCGCAATACCAGATACGTGCGGACAAGCCATTGATGTTCCCTGGAAATACCCATATTGGTTACCGGGCAGCGTGCTTAAAATACCACGTGGGTCATCGCCTGAATACATTTCGCCACCTGGTGCAGAAATATCTACCCAGTCGCCATAGTTTGAATAGTAAGATTTATTGTCAAAAACAGAAGTAGCACCTACGGCAATGGTAGCTTCATAATAACCAGGGTAAGCCTGATCATTTAAATCATCATTACCTGCGGCAAAAATTACAACACCACCGTTCATAGGTCCAACCTGGTGACCATTTTCATCACGTCCTGCTTCTTTTATAAAGTAGTCAATTGCATCAAGTACTGAC
>JBGSIG010000556.1:0-4382 GCA_041742655.1 Ferruginibacter sp.
GTTGTACGAATATCAAAATGGCCCAACAGATCCTTTATGTACCTTATGTCTGTGCCCTTATCCAGCAGGTGTGTGGCAAAACTGTGGCGCAAACTGTGTACGCCAATTTCTTTTTTTATACCGGCCTTATTTTTTGCAGTATTAAATATTTGCTGCACCGTCCTGGTGGGGTAGGCCGTGAGCGTTTGTTCTGATTCAAATAGATATTCCTTTGGCTTCGGATGGTATGTGGCTATGTATTTCCGCAGAATATCCAACAGCACAGGGCTTAAGTTTACATACCGGTCTTTTTTCCCTTTTGCCCTTTCAATAAAAATCTGCATCCGACTGCTATCGATGTGGCTAATTTTTAAATTAACTATCTCGCTAACCCTTAATCCTGCACTGTAGGCTGTAAATAGCATAGCCTTATGCTTTTTGTTGGTAAGTGCATTAAACAGGTTTCTTAATTCTGCCTCATTTAAAAGTTTAGGCAATATTAGCGGTTTTTTTGGCCTGGGTATTGTCCAAAAAAATTTCTCGCTACCCAACACCTGCTCATAGTAAAATTTAAGGGCATTCATGCGACTGTGTAGGGTATTCTCAGTAAGTTTCAATGTTTCAAAACAATAAACTAGATACCGCTTCATCAAATGCTGGGTCAAGCTGTCTGCCGGTATTTCGCCGAGTGCCTGCAACAATTGCCCCATTTCATTCAGGTAGGTTTTAATGGTCGACGGACTGTAGGCTTTTAGTATTAACTGTTGTCTCATCGCTGGCAATACATGTTCATTTACCTCACTTACCCTTGGCATCTTAGTAATAATGGCGGGCCTGAACAATTTTACTTTTTCAACAACTGGTGATGGTGTGGCTTTTATAACAGGCAGCTTCTTTTTGGGTATTTCTATTATGGTGTTGATGGTTGCTGCAGTAGTCTTCTGCTTTTCGTGCAGGTAGGTTTTTAACGCGGTATTATCGGTGGTTGCCAACCCTACAAACATTAACATAATGGATTCGTAGTTTTCTTTGCCAAGCGTTACATACCAGCACCGGTTTGTTTTAGACCAGCGGCTTCCCCTTATTTTCCTTACTGCCCCGTTCAACGCAGCCACGTCATTAAAGTAAATGCCAATACACTCCCGGCCCCGATGATAAATTGGTTGTAGGATCACTTTTTCCATAAGCTAAATATATACAATCAATTGCCTATTTCATAATTATACAACGGCAAAAAAATTGGAAGGTAAAATCTTTTTTGAAAATGTAGACGTTTACTGAAATGATGGTTGATTCGCTTTTTACTTGGTCAATGGCTTCGCATACCTCAGCCACATATTTCCTGTGGTTGAGCGTGAAAGGTTGCAGCAAGTTAGATTTAAATTTGATACAATAATCAGGGAAAAATACTCTTTTTTAAGTTTCCAGAATATGCTAAACATTCCACTGAACTGATGAATAATTTTTTGACACCATTAAATTCTTCACTGTTGATAAAACTGCGTGGCTGGTGGTTGGTAAAATGGAGTAAAATATTTTTGTGGCGGTTTTTTATGCAATCACTTCAAAGAAAAAATTACTGCCCTAAAACTACTTTGGTACAGGCAGCATCTTAAACCATTGAACGCCTGATTTGGCGCAGGATACAGGGCGGGCAAGTGTACTGGCGTACTGGTGCCTTGCTGAAGTTTGGTGCTATAAAGTTCTCCCTTTTTTTAAAATGGATACCCAAAGCCTAAATTGAAAACAAGATTTTCTTGTCGCCAGGCACTGCTGCCAAAATCAAAATTGGTTAACCATTCTGAGCCGGCAGGGAGCCACGGTTTTCTAAAAGGTATGGCTACATCTAACCGAAGAATAACAATTTTTGCATCTAAGCGAAGGCCTACGCCGCCATCTACCGCCAATTGGCTCAAAAACTGTTTCGTTAACATACCGTCAGGGCCATATAACATGGCGGTTCTTGTCCATATATTACCCGTTTCTGCAAATACGGCGCCTTTTAATTTTTGCACAAGCGGAAAACGCAATTCTGTTTGCAATTCAAATTTAAAATCACCGCCAATTTGCGGGTAAGATATTTGTTGGTCTGCGGTAGTTTTTACACTGCCCGGCCCCAATTGCCTTGGCGGAAAACCCCTTAAGCTGGCACCGCCGCCGATGATGTATTGCCGTGAAAAAGGCAGGTAGCCCGAATTGCCATAAGGCAACCCGATGCCCACAAATAATCTATTGGCCAAATAAATGTTTTGCTTCAATTTGCGCATGTACCTATAGTCTATATCAAATTTTCCATATTGTGCAAAATAGGCTCCGGCAATTGTTTTGCTAAAGATGCTGTCGGGTTTCCTGATGAGCCCCGAAACATTTCCTGCAACATCTATATTGCCTACCACGTAAAAAATATTTTTTGCCTCAGGGTCTTTGCTGGTGTACAAAAAATTATAAAACATGCCCATCACCATTTCTGGTCTATTGGCATATTGTAACACCGGGTATGTATTTACAATTTCCAGGTATTCTTCAGATAATTTAGAGGTGTTGTTTACTGTAATGCTAAATGGCGAAAAGCTGTGTTCGAGATTGCTTTTTCTCTTCCAGTTAAGCACGTACTGAAATCGTAAAAAATTATTGGTGTACAATAACTGCCGCCGTTGCCATTCGTAACCGAACGAAAATTTTGTGCTGGGCAAAAAGCTGTGGGTTCCTTTGGTTCTGTAGGGCACCACAATGCGGGGAATGGTTAATGACACTTCGGCCCCGAGCCTGAAATTATTATTTTTTTTAAGGCTGTCGTTAGAAGATACTTCAAAAGCACCAAATGTTTTTACATTCAACTGTTCGGCGCCCCTAAAAAGATTCCTGTTTTTCCAGTTAAGGTTTACCTGTGCGCCGGTAAACGAATTAGATTTTGAAAAGCCGCCAAGTTCTGCTGAAACAGTTTTCTTCTTTTGCGGTGTTAAATAATAATATACATTCATTTTTGATGGGTCGGTAGAATCACCCACTTGCTGGTAGCGGTTTTTTACAAATTTAAAAGCGCCTAAATTGATCAGCCTGTTTAAAGATGCATTGTGTGATTCTACATCGTATAATGAGCCCGAACGGTACTGGATAGAACGCACTATGACGTATGGCCTGAAAGCTTTAACGGTATCCCTGATAAATACGCCATCGTATTCAAACATGCCCTGCTTGCTGGTATCAGGCGGCGGGGTCAGCAGCGTGTAGTTAGGAAATACGATAATGGAATGAATGGTTTGCGGTAAGGTGGCATCAAGCGGAATATCTTTTTTTACACTAAAAAATAAATTGGCCTTATTGCCGCCATTGGTAGTGTCAACAAATGTTTTAATATAATCGGGACTAAAATAATAATACCCAATTCTTTTAAGTGCTATGTCCATTCGTTTGCCTTCCGCCTTAATATTTTCAAGGTCAAATTGCTGCTTTGTTTTAACAAATACATCTTTGTTTTTATTAGCATCAATATCCTGGCTTAATTTACTGGAGTCAAGTACCCATGTAACTGTATCAATTGTATACGGCTTTGTAAGCAGCACATTGTACACGGCTGACATTTTATATCCTTTTACACGGGTAGAGTCGGTTATTACAGATTTGAAATATCCCTTGTTTTCCAGGTAGGCCTGCATATTATTTGCATTGGCTTCAAGGTCTATCTTGGTGCTTAATACCGGCGCCTCGCCAAATTGTTTTAGCAGCCAAAACTTAATACCACTTTGTTTTTTAGGCGTACCCAAAGCATTCCAAAAAGCAAGCTTGTAAGGATAACCAAAAATCATTTTATTTCTTGTGGGGAAAGTAGTACTCTTCAGGTATTTTTTTATTGATTTGGTTTTTGTTTTATTGTCTGGCGTATTGGTGATATTTATTTCGGCCCCGTTATACAGGTAGGTGTCTTTAGGCAAATGTTTTTGTATAGAGCAGGATGATGCCAATACTAATAAACTCACTATCCACATACTACATTTCTTGTCCATTCTTTATTTCTTTTTAGGATTAGGCATTTAATTCAAGAAGCCTATACTACTTTCTGTTAAACCTCATGTTTCTTTTTTTTCTTGATAAAAAAAAGAAACAAAAAAAATCAATCTGCCGCGGCGGATGAAAATTTCTAGCACTTTTTATTCGAGGCCACCTGGAGCCGACAGATACAAACTAACTGCCTAATCCTCGTTCTTTTTTTTGGCTGTCAGCTCTTTCAGTTTATCGTAATCCATTATAAAAACAAATGCAAAACCTGTTTCAATAAAATAACCATCCATGATAGCTTCGTATTGGGTGCGTCTGTAGGCCCGCAACATGTATCGCCCATCAGCGCTCAATTTGTACGTAGTATTTACATCGGGTATAAATTGAATATCCCTGTTTATACCTTT
>JBGSIG010000557.1:0-2266 GCA_041742655.1 Ferruginibacter sp.
AGTTTCTACTTTGTTTACATTTTGGCCGCCACTGCCGCCACTTCTAAAAAACGCCCACTCCACGTCGGCGGGGTTCACTGTTATTTCAATGCTGTCGTCAATTAAAGGGTAAACATATATGCTGGCAAAACTTGTGTGCCTGCGGGCATTGCTGTCAAAAGGGCTAATGCGTACCAACCTGTGTACACCGCTTTCTGCTTTTAAAAAGCCATAGGCAAAAGGCCCGTCAAACTGAAACGTGCAGGTCTTAATACCGGCACCATCGCCCCACTGCCAATCCAGTTCACTCACTGTCCAGCCCTGCTTTTCGCCATACATGCGATACATACGGGCAAGCATTTCTGCCCAATCCTGGCTCTCTGTGCCGCCGGCACCGCTGTTTATTTGCAGCACAGCAGGCAATGCATCTGCGGGATCATTGAGCGTACTTTTAAACTCGGCTTCATCTATAGCGGTATTTGCACCGACAAAAGCTTCCTTTACCTCTTCTTCGGTTGCTTCGCCTTCTTTCCAAAACTCAAACAGCACGGCAAAGTCCTCTACCAGTTGCACAACATCGTTGTACATGTTAACCCAATACTCGTTAACTTTTGTTTCTTTTAAAATGGAAGTGGCCCGGGCATTGTCATCCCAAAAGCCCGGTGAAAGCGAAAGTTGTTTGTCTTTGTCTATTTTAGATTCCCTGTTAGCGACGTCAAAGAAACCTCCTCAAGACCAGCACACGGTCTCTCATATCCTTCAAATTTTCTGTTGTCATGGCGCAAAATTAGGGGATATTTTTAAACGGACAAATCAAATACTGGGGCCAGAAATCCACCGCACAGCATCCCGAGTAAATTGACAGGCTTATTTTTTATCCGAATTACTATTGCACCTGATTATTACCCGTACACAAGCTATGGTGATATTTGCAATATCTCACAAGCCCTAAAATATTCATAAAGTTCGCTCAACACATGGCACTACAAAACCTTTGTCGGAGTATTGTGAACACTTTTAACCAAACTAATAAAAAATGAAAAAAGGATATCCTTACTTCATGGTAGTTACCTGTATTGTTTTTTTTGCCTGTTCCGGTTCAGAAAAACAAGATGCAAATTCAGACTCACTCGATAAAGAATTTTCTATCTATTCCAAAACAGTTAAAGATTCATTTTTTATATCGGTTCAGTTGCCTGAAGATTATTATAAAAATCCAACTGCTAAATATCCGACTGTTTATGTGCTTGATGCAAACTTTCATTTTCCTATGCTGGCTTCTGTAATTCGGCAATATGAAAAAGGAGGAATGCTTCCCCCCATAATACTTGTTGGAATTGGCTATAAATCTTTCAAATTAATGGACTCATTAAGAGTACGGGACTACATGTATCCCGCAGCATTGGCATCTGACGAGATAAATGCGATTGGCGGAGGAAAGAATTTTGACGATTTTCTTATCAATCAGTTAGTTCCACATATTGATTCCAGCTATCACTCAGAAAAAAGTAACCGTTCTTTATTAGGGCATTCTTTTGGCGGCTTTTTTTCTCTTTATGCAATACTCAACCAGGTAGAAAATAATAAAACCGTTTTTAAAAACCTTGCTTCAGCAAGCCCTTCCTTGTGGTATAACAATTTTTATTTAAACCAACTGACAGGGAAATTAATGACCAGGAATAACAGAGACACGCTAAATATATTCATGACTGTTGGGGGCTTGGAAGATTCAACCTGGAATATTTCACCTGCCCGGAAGTTGGCTAGTGATATTTTGAACGCTAATATAAAAGGCATTAAATTCCAAAGCCACGTTTATAGTGACTTAGGACATATGGACGTTGCGACAATTACCTTTACAAAAGCATTGCAGGCCTTTTATCAGCCAGGCGAATAAAACAGCACATTTCAATTTTGAACATTTATCTATAACTTAGTTTCGGATACTGCCCCTTTTCCAATACCGCACATCGCCATGGCTGTGTCCAATATCAGTAAGTGCCATCTTGAAAACAAAAACAGTTTTTAGTAATTAAAACATTTAACGATGCTTAACCTATCAGTCATTCTTGATAACAGTGCAAAACGCTACCCCTCAAAAGCTGCGTTTACATTTATGGGCACTTCATTTTCTTATACGCAAATAAATGAGGCTGCTAACATGGTTGCCAATGGTTTAAAAAACAAAGGCATTAAACCCGGTGATAAGGTGGCTTTAAGTTGCCTCAATATTCCTGCCTTTCCCATTGTATATTTTGGTATTTTAAAAGTCGGTGCAGTAGTTGTC
>JBGSIG010000558.1:0-3212 GCA_041742655.1 Ferruginibacter sp.
CAAATTATTGAATTGTAAAATGTTTTATGTTTATCGTTTTGTGGTTACTGTTTTTTAAATTTGTAAGTTTACCAGTAAACGTAAACTATTTGGAATGTTTCTTGACATTGATAACTGCAAAAGGCTAAAAACGAACTTAAAATAAATGGTATGGGAGAATTTTCGATGCAAGATGCGATTAAGCAGTTTTTAAAACAAAGCCGTTTAAAAAGTGGTATACAGGCGTTGCGGATTGAAGATGTATGGGAACAGATAATGGGTAAAACAATTGCGAAGTATACAGATAAAATTCAAATCATTAACCAAACACTTTTCATCAGCAGTTCTGTTGCGCAATTAAAGCATGAATTATTATATCAAAAAGAAAAAATAATAGAGCGGGTAAATGAGGCGCTTGGCGAAAAAGTGATCACCGATGTGGTGATAAAGTGAAGCGTGACTGGTCAATGGTGAATGGTTCACCGAAAATATTACATATTATGCTATTCGTTACCTAAAATTCATCGTTACATTCTTACTCTTGGATCAACTACTGCATACAATATATCTGCCAGCATATTTATCAAAATAAACAGACAGGCGCTTACTAACACAGAGCCCATCACTACAGGATAATCCAGTTTTTCCAACGCATCTACCGTTATTTTTCCAATACCCTGCCACCCAAAAATATATTCTACAAAAAATGCACCAGCCAGCAATTCAGCAAACCAGCCTGTGATAGCGGTTATCACCGGGTTGAGCGCATTGCGCAAAGCATGTTTAAAAATAACAGCACGCTGACCAAGGCCTTTTGCATAAGCGGTTCTGATATAATCCTGGTTTAAAACATCCAGCATACTGCTGCGGGTAAGTTGCGTGATAATTGCCAGCGGCCGTATACCTAACGTGAATGCCGGAAGAATTAAATTTTTTAAGGTAAGAAACCGTTCCCCCGTCACTTCATCGACGTCGAACCAGCTTCCGGTTAAATTTAGCCCGGTGTAGGGATGCCATACTACGCCAAATAAAAAAGCGATTATGATAGCCATAAAAAACGAAGGAGCCGATATACCCGCAATGCTGGCAAATACAGCGGAAGTATCGAGCCAGGTGCCCTTTTTTACCGCAGCTAAAACGCCTAACAAAATACCAAATATGGTTGCAAACAACATGGCGGCAATGGCCAGCATTAAAGTGCCTGGCAAAGCTTCCATCAATATGGCGCCTACATTTTTTTTTGTTTGATAACTTTTACGGAGATAGGGCATCTTTAGCCCGACACGATAACTGTCGGGGTTTGTATTGCCCCCGATAAAAATCCCTTTTAATTCTTTTTTTTCAATGTCAGCTTTTGTGTGAATGGAAATTGGGCTAACGTCATTTAGATATAATAAAAACTGGTGCCATTTCGGTTTGTCGAGGTAAAGGTCTTTACGGATATTGTCCATTGTTTTTTTATCGCCGGTTTGCCCAACTATCATTCTTGCAGGATCACCAAAACCCTGGAACATAATAAACACCAATACTACCACGCCAAGCAGCACCAGAAATGAATAAAATATTTTTTTACTATTTGGCTCACTTTGATAAAATGATAGTTGTAAAAGAAAATTATCTGTAGAGCGTATCGAAAAATGTCAACTAACGAATAGCCTCCACCATATCTGCCCAACTCCACTTATTCTGCACCACCGGCCCCATCATTAAAAATAAAGTGGGATTTGCCCGGGCCGCAGTTTTCATCGCTGTGGCATCACAAGTGTACACCGGCAAATTGTATTTATTGGTTTCATTGAAAAATGCTGTTACATTTTTTTTGTCGGACGTTACGATATAAAGTGGTACATTTTGTTGCTTTGTCTTTTGCCAAAGATTTGTAAATGCTGTTGACCAACGGGTGGTGCCTCCTTCCATATCTTTTAAAAAGAATAAATAATAGTTTTCATTTTTGCCTAACAATTCTTCGGTAACATCCACACCGGCAGAATCAGTTAAAGAAAAGTCGTTTATGACAGGTGTATTGTTTGACCCCCTTTGCACCAGTTTTTGTTCCCGGTCCACAAAAGTCCAGGTACTATCGGGCAACAGGTCGGTACCAAATGATTTTTTTGTGCCATCTTTTTGATACACAAATTTATACTCGTATTTATCTGGTATTGCATTAGCCGGCGTCTGCCTTAATTGTAAAATATCATTCCCTTTTTTGTATGGAAGGCAATCTTTTAAAGGTAAATGTTTAATTACGTATAGCTGCAACAAAACGACGCCAACAGTACTTGCCAGCACTACCATAAAAGGAAGTGCGCCAGTTCGCCATGGTTTAATATAATGCTGATTAAATAGCAGAAAAATTATGAGCAATAAAAGAATAATATCTTTTGTAAAAGTTTGAATTGGCGTTAATGGAATACAATCGCCAAAACAACCACAGGCAGCTATTTTGCCGCTAAATAAAACATAAGCTGTTAAGAATGTAAAGAACAACATCAGCGCCAGCAGGTACCACAACACCAGCTTTTTATTCCATCCGGTCAGCAGGGCCACGCCCAATACAACTTCAAGCGTAATCATGAAAATTGACAATGGAAAAGAGTGATTGTACATCCAGTTCATGAATGTTGCTCCATAACCTTCCCTTGCCCATACTTCAAAAAACTCCTGCATTTTGTAACTGAGCCCCAGCGGATCAATGGCTTTTACCAATCCAGAAAAAACAAATAAAACACCTACAATGATCTTCGCAATTTGAACGGTTGGTTTCATAAATATTTTTTTATAGAAATTGCTGAATCTTTCAACAACACATAGCCGCTTATTTTTTGTGCTTATCCTCAGCTATTAATATCAAGGCAAAAACAGCGTAGTTCATTATGTCGTAATAGTTGGCGTCTATTCCCTCGCTGGTGATTGTCTTACCATCATTCATTAATATTTGTTTGATACGTAATAGTTTTGCAAGTATAAGGTCCGCAAAACTTTCCTGGCTCATCTCCCGCCATGCCTCTCCATAATCATGATTTTTATCTTCCATTAATTTCCTTGCAATACTTACTTTTTCATTATACAAAGCGGCCACTTCGTTTACCGGCAGCTCTTCCGTTTCATCATCTTCCTTATCTAATTGTATCAACCCAATGATGGCATAATTTAAAATTCCTTTGAACTCTCCTGTTATATCATCAACAATTTTTTGAGTTCCTTTTTGTTGAATGGTGCGTATGCGTTTGGCC
>JBGSIG010000559.1:0-2151 GCA_041742655.1 Ferruginibacter sp.
ACAGTTCTGCGGCGGGTCTTTCAGCAAGTATTTAATTTGTAAGTTTTTGTTGTGAAGTAACTGGCCTGGGAAGAAAAATGAAACTAAATATTTAAAGTTCTAACAACAACAAAAATGAAGACTCTTTCAACAGTAATAATATTTTGCCTGTGCTTTAGTTTTGGGATAGCCCAGGAACAAAATATAGCCCCAACACCATTAGAAATTGTAAATAAAAGAATGGACTTTTACAATCAGCACAACTTTATAGAATTTATAAAACTCTATGCTACTGATATTGAAATTTATACTTATCCCAATAAATTATTAGCAACGGGAACGGATAACATAGCTTCTATTTTTGAACCAAAATTTATCGCTAAATCGATTAAGGTTAAAATTGTTAGTCAGATGTACAACGGGAATTATGTTATTAATCACGAAATAGTTTCTGAAAATGGAATTGAGACCAAGTACATTTCAATCTATGAAGTAAAAGATGGTTTAATAAGAAGTGTAAAGTTTGTTAGAGATAAATAGCAGCCATGCAACAGAAATGAAAATTAATTCCGCTCCGGATCCCTCCAGCCAAGTACATCTATGCCCCCTATGTTTCCGCTCCGAGTCTCCCCCCACTAAAAGTTCTCAGGCGATGCCTCTGCGCAATTATATTGCACTACAAATTGCATATGCCGCAGGACTCCGGTTATGTAAATTATCTCAACAGAAACAATTGGTAATTTCAACAGAAGAAAGCCTTAAAGAGTCAGAACAATAAATTTGTATTTATCTTACAGGCTTGCAATGGCTCCTTCCGCCATAGTATTTAATTTGCAACGCTTTGTTGTGAAGAGGCCTTCCGCAGAAGAAGAAAAAGAACCAGGTTCTGGGAAATTATTACCAAAGGCAGGTAAATCACTTTAAAAAAACGTATGAAATATTTTAAAAAATTTACACTGGGTGTACTGATGCTACAAACCATCATTAGTTGTAATATCAATACAAATAGTTTACAGGAAAAAAATATAGCCTCAAAAAACAGTGCTGTAACTATTGTAAAAGAATTGGCAGGCAATTTTGTTACTGAAGGTTATGAAAAACGGGCAGAAGGTTTTGACTGGACAGCCGTTACCGTTTCAAAAACCACAGATAGCACACTAAATATTTCAGTAAGGTCGAGGGCCGATAAAAAGAAACCGAGCTGCACTTTTGATGCAACAATAGCGAAGGTAAATGACACTGCCTATAACGCAATGGTGCAAGGTAAAGCCATCCGTTTTTCGTTTACGGATAGCACGTTGCATATTTACGCTGAAAGGGAAGGAAATAATAACCTGCTGAATTATTATTGTTCGGGAGGAGCAAGTTTGGCAGGTATTTACAAAAAAATAAACGAACCGCTAGACAAAAAACAAGTTGACCCAACCGTCTTCACAAAAACTCTTTCCTTTAAAAATACAGGTTTCGAAATTACAACAACGGGAAAAGGATCTTTACAACAACTCAGTATTGAACCCAATGGTTTACAAATTGATAACAGTAAAATTATTGTAGAAATAGAAGGGACAGTAGTGAATGCAGTAACAGGAGATTTGAATTCAGATGGCTTTGCGGAAGTATTAATCTACTCGGTATCGGCCGGAAGTGGAAGCTATGGAAATGTAATTTGTTATTCGGTAAATAACGGAAAATCTATCAGCGGCGTTTATTTCCCAAATATTGCCGACAACCCCAAAGCCAGTAAAGGATATATGGGCCATGATGAATTTGCCATTGTGGACAATAGCCTGGTTCAGCGATTTCAAATTTATACTGAAGCAGACGTAAACAGTAAACCCACAGGAAATATCCGAGAGGTAAAATATAAACTTACAGAAGGAGAAGCATCCAGGAAATTTGAAGTGGCCGGTATAACAGAATATGCTGCAAAATAATTCGGTAAAACGGCATGCCTCATACTGGCAATATTCACACTATGGAAACCAGGGTGGCTCGCCCGGTTTCGCAGTAAGAAAGGTTGACTGGAAATAAAATGAACGGTATAGGGGTATTAATGTGGAGTTGTATAATCTACAAACCGATATAGAAAAAAAAAAAGTCTCGCTGATCAAAACCCTGAAATGACTTCCAAACTTTTAAACCAGGTGCATTCCTGGCAGAAAAAGAGGGTCT
>JBGSIG010000560.1:0-5731 GCA_041742655.1 Ferruginibacter sp.
TTTTTCCGGGACCTGGCTTTTGATAGCCATCTTTTTTACAAGCAATAAATATTGTGCTGAATATGCCGCATACAAGGGCGGCTTTTAAGTAAGTTTTAACTGACATACAATTTGATTTAAGTGTTTAAAAACTTACCTACGATTTATTTTAAAGGGTGGATTTTATCTAGTTAAAAATTATTTTGAGATAGGAAAGTATAGATCAAGCTTTATTTCAGCGGGGCTTCCCTAAAATACTTTTTTATGTAAAATATATTTACTACCTACCGCCGCTATTGAATTCGTTTAAATGCGGACATATTTTTTTCGCCCGCGTTACAATCCCCCTTTAAAGCAAGGAAGCAGCGTCGCCAATGAGGGTAAGCATCTTTGTGCCGGTAATAGGCCAACAAAAAAAAAGAAATTCCAAACAGCAACACTTTACGCATTGCTGGCTTTACTTCTTTTATTTTTCTCTGTATTACACAGCACAAGAATTGCCATACACATTACCAGCAGGGCGCCTTACGCCAATGGTTTTATTTTTGGTTTAACCACGATGGTTTATTCACAAACTGTAGTTAGCTTTAATGACACTAAAATAATTCGAATTTTAAAAGGAAATCAATATGACAAAAGAAGTGTTAACAAAGGAGGAATTATTTCTTTCAATTGATGACGCGGTTGCTCATCTTTCCCGCCTGGCAGCATCTCTTAATGAAAAAGATATTAATCAAATCCCTTACCAGGACAGTTGGACTGCAGGGCAATTATTACGCCATGTAACAAAATCAACAAATGGTATGGCAAAGGCAATGCTTACGGAATCAACTCCTGCCGAAAGAGACTCTTCTGAAAAAGTGCATGAATTAAGAAAAACATTTTTAAACTTTTCCTTAAAAATGCAATCGCCCGAATTCATTGTTCCGGAAAACGAAATTTATCAACAAAAAAATTCTATTGATGAATTAAACAGCTCGTTCAAAAAATTAAAAGACAATAACAGTGTGCAGGATATGAATGATTTAGTAGAGGGATTACCATTTGGCCCAACAACCAAAATAGAATTATTGCATTTCGTTCTATACCATACAGAAAGGCATTTACACCAAATGCGGAAAATCTGCGAAGCATTAAAACAATAACTGCCGTTTTGCAATTTATTCGTCACAATAATTAAACGAACGAACTGCTGCGACATGGTATTTGTGCAATACGGGCGCACAAAGGTATTTTAAGCATTTCACTATATTTAAATCCAGGCAGTTTACAAATTATCAAACAATGCCAACTATTCATCAAGCAGTGCTTATCGGAGCACCAATCGAAAAAGTTTATAACACAATTGTAACAGGCGAAGGACTATCAGCGTGGTGGACGCCAGATTCAATTGCAACAGCAGAACTTAATAGCGTTGCTCTTTTCACTTTTGGAAATAACTACCTCAAAAAAATGAAAATTACAGAATTAAAACCCTTTAAGTGTGTTAAGTGGAATTGCCTTAAAGCAACTGACCAATGGGTAGGCACGAACATTTCTTTCGAACTTTTAACTGGTGATAAAGAAACCCTGCTTAATTTATATCCCGACATTTTAGGGCAAGTTGAGCAGCTTAATGCTGATAAAGCAACTTTGCTAATTTTTAAGCATGAGGATTGGAAAGAACATTCATTGATGTTTGCTGAATGTAGTTATACATGGGGACAATTTCTTAAAAGCCTTAAGCTATATTGCGAGACTGGTAAGGGA
This sequence comes from Ferruginibacter sp., assembly GCA_041742655.1. Classification (GTDB taxonomy): domain Bacteria; phylum Bacteroidota; class Bacteroidia; order Chitinophagales; family Chitinophagaceae; genus Ferruginibacter. Next base: position 1,729 of record JBGSIG010000560.1, read on the forward strand.
AAGCAGTGGCCAAATCAACATCGTTCAGTGTAATGACACCTGTAAAAAAATTTTGAGCACTTGATCGCCGCATTTAGCAATACGAGTTCAGAAGAGTCATCTTTAAAAACCCCACTGTCAAAAAGGTTGTAGTTTATTCTTCATCGCCGGTTCAAAAAGTTATAGGTGAATTTGAAATTGAGCATATCTTAAACCATGACCTTAAAAAACTTTGGAGTTTGACAAAAAAATTTTCAGGAATATCCTCAGATTATTTCTATCAATATTTTGGCGACAAGCAATATGGGTTTGCAATTAAAATAAAAAAAACAAAGTTGTATAAATCTCCAAAGTGCTTACGTCTTGACTACAATTTGTTACCGCCTCAATCATTTTTATACTTGACATAATAACATAAGACCGAACGCCAGCCGTGACTATTGCTGCAATGGGGCTAGACGGAAGAACAATCAGCAGTAGCATATCCAGGCTTTATATCCTGCGGACATCATTCTACCTGTCATTAGTTCTAAACATCAACATTTGTTTATAAATTTAGCTTCAATTCCCGGCGGACTATTGGTCTATTCCACACCTGCAGCAATACCCCAAACGTGGGCGGGCATTGTAAAACGACCGTTCCAACGATTAAGAAAACAGAAAAAATTATTTTGAACAACAAATAAAGAAAAAAATATGAGCAGAATAATTTTCGACAGTGGAATATCTCTTGATGGTTTTTTCGCAGGAGATAACAGAGGTCCTAAAAATCCTATGGGTGGTGTTTCGGGACAAATTCATTCGTGGATGTTTAATGAAAAAGCTTTTTGGGAATACTTAGGATTCGATGGAGGCAAAGAAGAAGGACCTGATGGGAAATTTATCAGGGAGACAATTGAACGAACAGGTGCATTCATTATGGGAAAACGTATGTTTGAGGAAGGAGAAGTCAGTTGGCCAAATGACCTATACAAAGCTGACGTTTATGTATTAACACACGAAAAGCGGGAACCCTGGGTTCAGGAAGGAACGACAACTTTTTACTTCATAAATGATGGAATAGAAAGTGCCCTGGACAAAGCAAGACAATCAGCAAAAGGAAAAGACATAAGAATACAAGGTGGTGCAAACACTATCCAGCAATTTCTTAATGCAGGACTTGTAGACGAGTTTTTCATTCATATTGCACCAGTTTTTTTAACTAGTGGAATTCGACTTTTTGACGGCATTGATAAAGACAAATATGACCTTCAAATAGAAGAAGTAATACCGTCTGATTTGACAACTCATTTGAGATACAAATTGACGCAGAAATAAAAACCACCAACCCGCTAACATCGGTTTGGCAATTTTAGTGACATCCTGCAAGCAGACAATTCCGACTGGCTTTTCAACAACCTGAAAAAAAATGGTGTAAAACTTGCGAAACCGAAAGGTTGCAGTTATATTTGCAACCAATTAGTTTCATTAATTTAAAAGACAAATGCGTAGAGACATTTTTCAAGCAATTGCAGACCCGACAAGGCGGGCAATTATTGCCTTAATTGCATTACAGGCAATGACACCAAACGCTATTGCAGACAATTTCAATACTACACGACAAGCAGTTTCAAAACATTTACGCATTCTTACAGAATGTGAACTTGTAAAACAAGAACAACAGGGAAGAGAGATTTATTATAGTCTTGAAATCAACAAAATGAAAGAGATAGACAAATGGTTGGAACAATATCGAAAAATTTGGGAAAACCGATTTAATCAATTAGACGATTTATTATCAACTATTAAAAAAACTAAAAGATGAGCAATAATCTATTGTTCAACTTTAAAGTTGACAAATCAACAAGCAGCGTATTTGTAGTCAAAGCGTTTGATACCGAACTTTCACTTGTGTGGGATGCTTTTACAAAACAAGAAATTCTTGACCAATGGTGGGCACCAAAACCGTTGGTTTCAAAAACCAAAGTAATGAACTTTGAAGTAGGTGGACGAAGATTTTATTCGATGGTATGGCCTGAAGGACAAGAATATTGGGGTGTGGAAAAATTCACTTTAATAAATCCCAAAAAACAATATAAAATGTTGGCTTCTTTTACCGACAAACACGAAAACATTAATGCCGAATTACCAACTTCAAAATGGGAATTGAACTTTAGTGAACAAATTCGCCCCGATGGCTCTCGGGTTACTAAAGTTAGTATTTCAATTCACTTTGAATCACTTGAAGGCCTGGAAAAAATGATAGAAATGGGCTTCAAAGAAGGATTCACTATGACAGTAAACGAATTGACAAATTTATTAACAACTTTAAAGAAATAGAAAATGAATAAATTAATTTTTCCTGCAGCGATTGTTTTTTGTTTGACAATTTCCTGTTCAAATCCAAATCAGCGAGGTGACGCTGATAACGCAATCAATCAAATCGTCCCGATAGCTATCGGGACAAATGACTCCGGTAAAAACATTAAAAACAAAAATATGATAACTCAAAAAATTACACCCTATTTGTGGGTAGAGAAAGATGCCAAAGCTGTGGCAGAATACTACTTATCCATTTTTAAAGACGGTAAGTTGAAAGATTTTCGCAAGTTCGGGAGTGACGAAAGTGGAAATGACGCAGGCATAGAAACAGCTGTAATTGAAATAGCAGGAATGGAGTTTAGTATATTAGCAGCAGGCCCACTATTTAAATTTAATGAATCAGTTTCTTTTGTTATCAATACAAAAGACCAGGCTGAAACGGATTATTATTGGGAAGCGCTTACTAAAAATGGTGGTGAGGAAGGCTCTTGTGGATGGTGCAAAGATAAATATGGATTATCGTGGCAAGTTGTACCAACTGAATATTTTGAATTAATACATAGCGATGACCCAATAGTAAGGGAAAAAGCAATGAAGAATACATTGAAGCAGAAAAAATTGATCCTTTCTGAACTCAAATGAACTGCTAGCATTATTTAAGGCAATACGACAGACAAGTTATGGATACATCAAGTAATTTAAAAGCATACTTTTGAAAAAATTAATCTTATGACAATGAAGCAAAAATTAATTTCTGCAATTACAGTTATCCTGTCAGGGTTTATGTCAACCGGTTCAAATGCACAAATAAAATTGAACACTGAAGATTTTTTGCTTAATAAAAAAACAGAACTATTTCCTAAATCCTTTATATTGAACAATAGCAGTTTGGATTCGGCTTCCTCCTATAATCTAATTGCATCAAAGCAAAATAACATCGTACTTCCGTTGGACAATATGGTATGTTTATTAGCCCCTGGCGAAATTAAATATCATATCCAGGTATTTAATCCACAGCCAACTGGCGACAACTACATTTACAATATGCCCAATGCCCTGCCAGAGGTTGACCTTATAAAATAAAATATTAACTGAAGCCAGCATTGGGTTTGCTGCTACGCCTCAGTATTACACGCCACAAGGATTAACACACACATAACGGGCCCAACTCCCTTTCGCCAACAGCAGAAATAAATAAATGAAGAACGAAGAAATAGAAATTTTTTATCCAACAAGTCAGACAGAGTGGAGATTATGGCTACAAAAAAACCATAGTTCAAAACAATCTGTTTGGCTTGTTTTTTACAAAAAGACTTCAACAAAACCATCAATAAGTTGGAGTAATGCAGTTGATGAAGCCCTTTGTTTTGGGTGGATAGATAGTAAAAAAGTATCCATTGACGAAGAAAAATCGCATCAGTTTTTTAGCAAAAGAAAAGCAAAAAGTACCTGGTCAAAAATAAATAAAGAAAAAATCCGGCAATTAGTTGAAGCAGGAATGATGGCACGACCGGGATTTGAATCTATTGAAACAGCAAAACAAAATGGTTCGTGGACACTTTTAGACGATGTTGAAGAATTAATAATTCCCGAAGACCTGGAAGCAAAATTAAAAACCAAAGCAAACGCAATGGGTTTTTTTTTAAGTTTAAGCAAGTCTGTGAGAAAAGCAATGTTGCAATGGCTTGTACTTGCCAAAAGACAGGATACGAGACAAAAACGA
>JBGSIG010000561.1:0-5111 GCA_041742655.1 Ferruginibacter sp.
TAACTTGCAGATGAATGGCTTTATTGGAGATAGCCTGGAGTTAACGGCAGTTGTAACCGATAATAACATTCCCATTCAACCCGATGGAAATACGCAGGACTTGAAGGACTTTGACAAGATATTTCTACAGGTTAAAAAAAGCAATTGGCAAATTAATTTTGGTGATATTGATATTCGCCAAAACAAAAGTTATTTCCTTAATTTTTACAAGCGTCTACAGGGGATGTCATTTTTGACGGACAATAAAATAAGCAATACTATTAATAATTCATTAATGGTAAGCGGATCGGTGGCCAAAGGAAAATTTACCCGAAATGTCATCACTCCGCTGGAAGGCAACCAGGGGCCATACCGTTTACAGGGCGCTAACAACGAATTATATTTTAACGTGCTTGCCGGTACCGAAAGGATCTTCATTGATGGAGAACTTTTGATAAGGGGTGAAGACCAGGATTACGTGATTAATTATAATACGGCCGAACTAACCTTTACGCCTAAACGAATGATCACAAAAGACAGGAGGATACAAGCAGAGTTTGAATATTCTGACAGAAATTTTTTAAACTCCAATATCTATGCAAATAATGAAATTAATTTTAACAATAAGCTGCTACTGACTGTAGGCGCATTCTCTAACCAGGATGCAAAAAATTCATCCATTAACCAAACACTGGATGTTGACCAGAAACAATTTTTGGCTGATATAGGTGATAGCGTTGATAAAGCATATTATCCGGGCGCAGTAAGAGATACATTTGCAACCGGCAAAATTTTGTACAAAAAAATTGATACCATTACTAATTTCGTTAAGTACTTTCCCATTTTTATTTTCGATACTTCTAATAGCAATGTGTTGTATGACATTTCTTATACTTACCTGGGGCCAGGCAAAGGCAATTATGTGCAATTAAACACTGCAGCAAATGGCAAGATATTTAAATGGATATCGCCTGATGCCAATAATGTAAAGCAAGGTGATTGGGAGCCGGTAATTTTATTGGTAGCGCCTAAAAAGCAACAAGTAGCCACAGTAGGAGCTGAATATTTTATCAATGAGACTACACGCATAAAAACAGATTTTGCTGTAAGTAAATATGACGTGAATCTTTTTTCGGGCAAGGATAAATCAAACGACAATGGCATTGCCGCAAAGGTTCAGCTAATACAGCAGGATAAAAGAGTAAATGTTTTTAAACGGGAGCTTTTAATGCAATCCAATATTGGCTACGAGTATGTGCAAAGCCGTTTTGTTCCGGTAGAGCGGTTACGTAATGTGGAATTTAACAGAGACTGGGGACTGCCTTTTGATATTGCCCCGGCTGATGAGAAGTTAAGCAACGCAAGCGTTCAGTTGGGCGATGCTAAAGGCAACCAGTTGAAATACGAAATTATTAACTACAATCGTAGTGATGATTACAATGGCACTAGGCAAACCATCAGCAGCAATTTCGTCATTAGCGGTTGGAATATTTCGGATAGGTTTAGTTTTACTACCAGTAACTCTTTAATGCAAAAAGGCAGCTACATGCGCCCAACAATTGATGTAAACAAGCAGTTGACGAAACTAAAAAATATCCAGATAGGCGCTGGTTTTTCAAGCGAACAAAATGCTATCAGTAATAAGCAGTACGATACATTATCACCATTGAGCTATGCTTTTAGTATGTGGCAGGCATATATTAAATCAGACCCGGCAAAACTAAATCGATTAGGTGTAAACTTTTTTAGCAGAAACGATCTTTATCCTGTTGTAAATAAATTAACTTTATCTGACAAGAGCAAAAATATCAGCCTGTTTACTGAGCTGCTTAAAAATGAACATCATCAGTTTAAACTAAACCTTGCGTACCGAAAACTTCAAATCGTAAATCAGTCTCTCACTTTACAAAAGCCTGATGAGAGTCTTTTAGGCAGGGGTGAATATTACATTAATGAATGGAATGGGTTGGTAACAGGAAATGTTTTGTATGAAGTAGGAGCAGGGCAGGAGCAGAAAAGAGAATTCACATTTATTGAAGTGCCTGCAGGCCAGGGCGAATATACCTGGAACGATTACAATAACAATGGTATTGCAGAATTGAACGAATTTGAAATTGCACAGTTTGCCGATCAGCGAAAATACATTCGTGTAAACACGCCTACCAACCAGTATGTAAAAGCTACTTATGTAACGCTCAATTATAGCATCGATATAAACCCCAGGGCTGTTATTAATCCATCCACCGCCAGAGGTTTTAAAAAATTATTGACCAACATAAGCACATCGTCTTCGTTGCAGACCAATAAAAAAAATATTTCAAACGGACAGTTTCAATTTAATCCTTTCTCAAAAAACCGGGTAGATGACACAACCTTACTTACTTTGGCTTCAATCTTCACCAACTCGTTTTTCTTTAACCGCACTAATAGCAAATGGGGTATGGATATAACGCACATTGCAAGCAGTGGCAAATCATTGCTGATTTACGGTGTTGAAAGCAGGAATCTTAGAACCATATCTTACAAGGCACGGGTAAACGTTACACGCAAAATCAGCACCAACCTCACTTTGCTCTCGATAGTCAACGAATTAAGTACACCGAAATTTAACAACAGAAATTATAATATAGAGCAATGGATTGCCATGCCTTCCGTTAGTTATATTTCTGGCAGCAACTTAAGAATAACTACTTCTTATACCATGAGTAACAAGAAAAATACGATCGGTGATCTAGAAAAATTATCAAATAAAGCAATTTCCGCCGATGTGAAATACAACGTACTTTCCAACAGCACTATTAATGCTGGCTTCATTTGTAACTACATTGATTTTTCATCGTCCAATGCCATTGCCAATGCAAATTCTACCGTTGGTTATGTTATGCTGGAAGGTCTGTTACCAGGAAGAAACTATTTATGGAACCTGGAGTTTACCAAACGGCTCGCAGGCAATATCGAGATGAGTTTACAATATGATGGCAGAAAACCGGGAACTGCAAGAGTTGTAAATATAGGCAGGGCAACAATCAGGGCGATATTTTAGCGTATCAATGTAATGGCCTCTTTTTTATCATTCCGCCCTTTGTGTCTTTTACGCTATTCATTACAACAAACGCACTTGGCTCAATTTTTTCAATTTCGGTGTTCAGCTTATTTAATTCAAGTCTTGTAATTACAGTATAAATTATGTCTACCTCAAAGGTATCGCCTATTTTGCCATGGCCGCGTTTACCATTGTATACCGTTACTCCTCGCCCCATTACATTGATGATCATTTCTCGTATTTCTTCGCTGTGTGTAGATACTATGGTAACACCAATATATTCTTCTATGCCTTCTATAATAAAATCAAGTGTTTTGGATGCGGCCAGGTAAGTTATCATAGAGAACATTGCTATTTCCATTGACAGAAAATAAGCTGCCGCCGAAAAAATCACTACGTTAATCAGCACAATGATATCACCGATTGTAGTACCTGTTTTTTTGCTTAAAAAAATGGCGAGCACTTCTGTTCCATCAATCACAGCGCCACCCCTAACGGCCAGCCCAATACCTGCACCCAAAAAGAATCCACCAAAAATAGCTACCAGTAAATTGTCATTTGTTACATTCGGAAAACTAACGGTGGCCACACACAACGCAAGGCCCCCAATGGCCAAAGCAGTTTTAATAGCAAAACCTTTGCCCAGTATTTTGTACCCGAGCAGCACAAAAGGAATGTTGACACAAATAAGCAGTATATAAAGGGGAATTTTAGTAAGGTCAGATAACAGCAATGATATGCCCGTAGCACCGCCATCGATAAACCGATTTGTTAACAGGAAACCTTTGAAGCCAAAAGACGCACAAAATATCCCGGTTGTGATTAGTAAAACATCTTTGATCTGCCGTTTTACAATAATCAAAAATTCCCGGTAAGCTTTTGCAAGCTGATAATCAGAGTGCGGTTTCTTAACCGTTAAACTCTTGTTTCTCCGCCGCCCGGTTGCTCTTATTATTACCTGTGTCCAAAATGAATTCATAATGCCGTTAGGTTTTACTTAAAACTTAGATTTACAATTGTTATAATTGATTGTTCTGTCACCTGTTGACGACTTCATTAAAGTAACAATTTTTTTATGTAAAATAAAAAACGATTTGATCTGCAAATTAGCTAAGAGGCCTGTAAACAGTATTTGCGTATTTGAAAAGGTTAACTATATACCAACTTTAGCCTTTTGAATTACCGACTTTTAATAAAAAGGTGTATTATAAATTATTTGTTCTTACGCTATTTTAACCTTTTTACCTGTTCTTGCAGATTCATAGATGGCTTGCAATATTCTAACATCTTTAAGCCCTTCTTCGCCTGTGATGTGGGACGGGAGTAGTTTATTTTGCAATAATACTTTAGCTATTTCATCGCATTGAGTGCCTTGCTGGTTTATTTCCGGAAAATTCATTTCGCCTTTACTTGTTCTTCCCCGGAAAGGGCCGTAACTAATTGCGGGACTTAGTTCAAAAAATCCATCATCTGCAGATGCAAAAAATCGGTCGATACTACAACTATAAGTGGTAGTAGAATTACAAAGAACCCCATCAGGAAAGTTCAATTGCCAGGTAATGGATTCTTCCACTTCCGAAAACAATGCTTTGTTAGTGACCGGGCCAAATTGAGCGGTTACAGAAATCGGCTCAGTACCCAATACGTAACGGGTGCATTGCACACAATAAACACCCAGGTTCATAAGTGGGCCACCTCCAGCAAGGTCTTTCTTTAAGCGCCATTCGCTGGCATCACCACTGAGGTATCCGAGTGATGCTTCAACTAACCGCACCTGCCCAAAAACTTTTTCCTGCCCCAGTCTTTTAATTTCCATATTGTACGGTTCGTAGTGTAACCGGTATCCCAGAGCCAATTGCACTCCCGCATTTTTGCAGGCATCAATCATTTGTTCACAATCATCTACCGTGATGGCCATGGGCTTTTCTACAATAACATGTTTGCCCGCCTTTGCCGCCCTGATGGTGTACTCTTTATGCATTGAATTTGGAAGCACCACGTACACCAGGTCAATGTCCTTATTATTTTTTATTTCATCAAAATTTTTATAATTGTAAATATTCTTTTTAGGAATATTGTATTTCTTCGA
>JBGSIG010000562.1:0-1799 GCA_041742655.1 Ferruginibacter sp.
AAAGACGAATGGCTCAAATACAACCTGGATGTACGCAGCCTGAATGACAAAAATATTAAGGTGCTGGCAGTTATCGAAGAGGCATGTTATAAGCAGGGAGCAACTACAACCCATGCCATAGCTTGGTATCGTAAGTTTGAAGGAGGCAGGGTTTGGTATACAGGTTTTGGACATCAACCCACAGTTTTTTCTGACCCCAATGTCATTGAACATATTTGGGGTGGAATTCAGTATGCTGTTGGGAAAAAGCTGGGTAAATAAAGGTGTTTTTTTAAGCAAATGAGGCAGCCTACAATCTTCTTGGCTGCCTCATTTTGTTGGTCAAGTTGAGAAAATAAAATATCTCTAATGCTTACTAAAAATTCTATTTCATTTGAAACTTAAAGAATGCTACACCCTCAGCAGGTAATGCAAAAGTTTGATTATCGGAAATAGTAATCGTTTTTCCTGTCCATACATCTGTTAAAAGAACACTCGAACGAACTGCTTCTAGGTTGTAGCTCTCTTGAAAGGCAATAAATCCTAAATCCAGTTTAGATAAGGTTATTTTCCGATTGGATGTAGTACGGTTAAATATTCCAACCCATCCCATACGAGGATTGCTACTGTGAGGAGTTAACCATACATCTACATTTCCGGCACGGTAGACATTTACGCCCATTACCCCATTTTGGTTGCAGGCAAGCATTTCTTTGTTGGTGAGTAAGGACTTCGAATAATTATCCATTGTCAATAAATCGCCTCCAATAATCAAGGGCGAAGCAGCCATAGCACGTTGTGTAATAAATGTTTTCATCTGGTGCTCATCAAAACTACTTTGGCGGGCATCTTTGTTAATCACATCCAGGCGACCAAAGGGAATCATATCTAAATCCGGCCAGAATCCAGGTCCAGTTATGCCCTGAAATTTTTCCCAAGCAAAGAAACCTTTTTCAAGACTCAAAGGATTATCCCAGATATCACGGCTTATACGCAACATATTTGCGCGTTTATAATACTGCAAATGGGCTTGATGATGTACGTCGCCGGGCGAAAGGCTATAAATCATTTTGTGATTACCTTTTTCGATAGCGTTGGCAATGGCTATTATCTCAAGTGGGTTTGGCACCACATCATCAACTTTAATAAAGTCGACACCCCAAGCAGCAAGGGAGTCAATTATTACATTGTAATATTCTTGTGCTCCGGGTTTTGACATATCCACACCATAGTTCATTCCGCTCCAAACGCAGGTATTGGTTGTATCGGCAATATCGCGACTTAAATATTTTATACCGGGAATAGGTAAATTTTTCTTTACAGCCTCTTTCGAGATACCACGCATCATCCAAACCCCAAACTTTAAACCTTTTTTATGGGCGTAATTGGTAAGCACTTTAAGCCCTTTAGGAAAACGCTCTGGATTTACCACGCACATACCAAATGATTCTAAGCCCTTATGTTTTGCTGGATCCTTAGTTACATACCAACCCGCATCCATAACAAAATAATTGTATCCAAAGGGTAGATACTCTTTCGCCATCACATCCATCATTGGAAAAGCCTGATCGGCAGTAAGATTGGAGCGATAACTGTCGAAACTATTCCATCCCAAAAGAGGTTTAGGTGCAAAAGTTTGAATACTGGTTTGTGCAAAAATTGCTGAAGAGTTGACCAACAAAAAGGTCAACATCATTGCTAAAAATACTTGTTTTGTTTTCATGGATTTATATAGTTTTGAAATCTGTATGTTTAAAACTTTATTTATTTACTTTGCTGTATGATATTGATTTATCACTCCGAATATCATCAAATTGAGA
>JBGSIG010000563.1:0-4563 GCA_041742655.1 Ferruginibacter sp.
GCTTGGGCTAATACAAAGTCGATTATTTTTTCCGTTTCATCAGGAAAATTAATTTGCAAAGCCTCCTTTTCCTTTAGCCAGTTGTCTACTTTAGCCAGGTATTTCTTTTTTAATTTTTTTATTACAGTAACGCCAATTTCTTTTGCTGCTGCAGCATTGCAGTGTTGTTCATATTGATTCTTCATGGGAATTACCAATAGCTTTTTACCCATTTGTAAAGCTTCAGCTGGTGTTTCAAAGCCAGCACCGCAAACAATGCCTTCACAGGTTGTAAAGCTTTCCGTAAAATCAGGAGTGCTTACCGGCCTTATCCAGCAATTATTAGTTGTGTAAGTTTTTTTTGTATGCTTCGAAAAAATTTGCCACTGTATATTTTTAAAACTAGAAAAAAACCCGATCAGTTTTTTATCATCATAAGCAGGCAGGTACACAGTGTAGTGCCCAAGGTTTTTTATTTGTGCATTGCGGATTTCTTTTTTAATAACAGGAGTAAATATATTTTCGCCGCAACTTTTAAAATTAAAACCTACGCCGGTTTTAACAGGAGCATAGTATTTTAAAACCATTAATCCAATAAGATCGACTTTGGGAGGCTTTGGGGCATTTTTGTGCGATACAGCAAATTGGTGGCTCATGCCAATACAGGGAATGTTTTTTATTTTGCAGGCCCAGGCGCTTATTGGCTCAAAATCATTGATCACTAAATCATACTCTTCTACCGGAAGTGTTTTTATTTCAGACAAAAATCTTTTTGACTGCATTTGCTGAAATGTTTTGTAAAGGTCAACGCCACCCTTTTTGCCAAATATAAAACACAAACCCTTTCTTCGGTATTTGATAAAATGGTTTAATTCCACGTCGGCCTGGGTACCACTTATTATAATATCCAGGTCACATTTTTTTTGCAGTATCGGAATAATTTCATTTGCTCTGCTTACGTGGCCGTTGCCGGTGGCTTGTATGGCATATAATACTTTCATAAAAAAATATTTCATGATGCGTTTACAAAATCATCCATCATTATTTTAAATAGTTCGGCTGTGCGCAGGTATGCCGCTTCATCTGCATAAAAAGATTCATTCAGTTCATGCACCAGTTTATCTTGCTGGTAATAGTAAATACTCCATTCATTATCACTGTATTCCAATGCGGTTAAATTTTCTATCCAGTCGCCTGAATTTAGATAGGTAACACTGCCATTTCCATTTCCGATTTTGCGATTACAAGGTTGATGTATATGTCCGCAAAGCACATAGTCGTATTCTTTTTCGATAGCAATTCCAGCAGCGGTTTCTTCAAAATTATTGATGTGTTTTACTGCGCTTTTTACCGAGTCTTTAATTTTTTTGGATAAGGAAATTTTTTCTTTCCCTAATTTTTTGATAATGTAATTGATGAATGCATTAATATAAATTAGGGCATCATAACCAACCGCTCCCAGTTTTGCCAGCCATTTGCTATGCTTCATTATCACATCAAATACATCACCATGAAAAATCCAGCTTTGCTTTGCATTGCTATGATGAATCACTAACTTATTTACTATATGAAAATCACCGACTGAAAAATTTTCAAACCTTCGCAGCATCTCATCGTGGTTGCCCGTAACATAATATACTTTTACACCCCGGCTAAGCATACTTGTTATTTGTTTAATAACCTGCATGTGCCCTGCGGGCCAGTATTTTTTACTAAACTGCCAGATGTCGATAATATCACCATTAAGTATCAGGATAGACGGATCGATAGTGGAGAGGTAACGTGACAATTCATTTGCACGGCAACCGTAAGTGCCAAGGTGTACGTCTGAGATTACTGCTACATCTAGTTTTCTTTTTTCCAACAGGTATAGTTTAAAGTAAAGTTCACTACACCATGTTTACTAATTGTAAACAAATTCTTATCAAAAGATAAACATTTAAAATGGGTTAGGAAGCAGCGTACGTATAGTGGCGGGCTAATGGCTTCAATGCAGGATAATGTCTGATAGTATAAAGATTACCAGCTGCGTTTCAATTTTGCAGCCTAATTTAATCTTTCTTTGATTCTAATGTAAAACCAAAAGTAGTGCCTACATCAATACCACTTCTTACATGTATAGCCTGGTGGTGTGCTTCTATTATGTGTTTACAAATGGCAAGGCCTAAACCACTGCCGCCTATTTTCCTGCTGCGGTCATGATCTGTTCTGTAAAATCGTTCAAATATTCTACCTAAATGCTCTTCGGCAATTCCATATCCATCATCGCTGATTTCTATCAAAATTCTTTTGCCATCTATTTTATAAGAGCTGGCTTCGATAGTGCCATTTTGCTTTCCGTATTTTATTGCATTAGCTACCAGGTTAATAAATACCTGCCGTATTTTTTCTTTGTCGGCAAATACGGTCAATGGGGCTTCGCAGCCCTTTTTTATACTCATCCTGATTTGCTTTTCTTCTGCCTTAATCAATAAGGATTCAAAAACATCTTTTGCCAGTTCCTGGATTACAAAATTCTGTTTAAATAACAGTTGTTCGCCGTGTTCCAGTTTTGATATTTCATCAAGGTCATGTAAAAGGTTCACAAGTCTGTCTACATTTCTTGAAGTGCTTCCTAGAAATTTTCGATTTACTTCGGGATTTTCTAAAGCCCCGTTTAGGAGCGTGTCAACATATCCCTGGATGGCAAATATGGGCGTCTTTAATTCATGGGATAGATTTTGCAAAAATTCTTTTCGATATATCTCGTTTTTTGTGAGCACATCAATTTCTGCTTTTCGCTGTTCCGCCCATTTTTCTACATCTTCTCTTACCTCATCAATACTCTTCTGCGGCAATACATTTTTGTAATAGAACTCTTCTCGTTTACTGGCTTTTGTTTGATAAATTAATTTATAAATCAGTTTTATTTTTCGGTATACAAATAATTGAACCATAAATAATATCAATCCATAACTACCCGCAAAAACCAAAATGAGGGCTATTATCGGGTACCACCAAATTGGTTCAAAAACGTAAATACCGATGCTTATTGGGATGGCGATTATGATTGCGGTAATAGCTGACAGTTGCTGGGGAGAGAGATTTTTTCTTGAAAACATTTTGATAAATATTTTTGTAAAACCACAAAAAACATCACATAAAGTGCAAATAACGTTTTAGCACTAAGCATATCAATGGGTTACTGCCAGGCAAATAAGATACCTGCTAACTAATTATTCTTTACGTAAATAATTTGTAAGATAAACTGTTTTCTCAGAAAGTTGCAACCGGGTAGTTGGGTAAGCAATTAAATTATTGAGCTCCACTTTACTGGGAACGATTTTACAACTCAAATTTGTAACCCACTCCTTTAACTGTAGTAATGCAATCGAGGTCAAGCTTTTGACGAATTTTTCTAATATGCACATCGATGGTCCGGTCTCCTACAATAACTTCGGTGCCCCAAACCTGGTTCAATATTTCGTTTCTTAAAAAAACCTTGCCAGGCTTGGAAGCCAGCAGCGCCAGCAATTCAAACTCCTTTCTAGCCAAAATAATATCCTCATTTTGGTAATTAATAATATATTTTTCACGGTCAATTTTCAGTTCACCGTATTGTAATACGCCGTTACTTTCTTTATTTAATCTTCTAAAAAGTGCATTGACTTTTGATGCCAAAATTTTTGGCTTGATTGGCTTAGTGAGGTAATCATCAGCGCCAGTTTCCAGTCCTTTTATTTCCGTTACTTCATCGCTTAAGGCCGATAAAAAAATGATCAGAGTTTCCTGAAATGCTGGTTGCATACGTAGAATATCGCACACTTCTATGCCATTTTTTCCAGGCATCATAATGTCGAGGATAATAAGGTCGGGCTGATATTGTTTCGCCATATCAATAGCTTCATTCCCATTTTTGGCAGTAATTACCTCGTACCCTTCGGCTTGAAGATTAAATTTGATGATTTCCAGGATATCCGGTTCATCATCGGCAATTAATATTTTTTTAACAATACTCATACGTTTTTTAGATGCACAAAAGTAGTCTATCAGTTCTATAAAGCATCAGTTGCAATCAGTTCTAATATTATCAAATTGTTAACCGCATATACTAACTTTGATGAAATATCAATCCTGAAAACAGGATGGTTAAAACAGCAAAACTATTTTAACCATCTTTACAGTTGAAAAATCTTTATGAAAAAATATTTTTTACAGTTATTACTGGTTGTCGGTTGCAATAGCGTTTTCGGTATGGCCGATTCTGTTGTTATTCCGATTCAACGAAAACTTATTCACGAGCGGATAAATGAAGAACAGCTTAAATGCGATAAAGCAGATGGAAGGCTGGATGGTATGATCAAAGTGTCGGGTAACGACGAAATTAATCTGCAGGTGACTGATGCTATAATGCGCAAAATTAATGAGCTTCAAAACTACATTGAACTTGACCCAAAGGTAAATACTAATAATGAAAAAATACGGCAACTTAGTTTCCTGCTGCAGGTAGTAAAAGATTATAGAACTGAGTGGTTGTCAAAAAAGCTGAATCCTGTTTTGGCTCCAATGTTGATAAGCAGTTTTGAAAAAATTCTATTGGCTAAT
>JBGSIG010000564.1:0-15200 GCA_041742655.1 Ferruginibacter sp.
TGCCATGTTAGACAGTTAAAATATTTTTAAGATCTGCATTCTTCTTAAATCATATCCACCCTCCGTAAAAACCATTTCCCAGGCACTGCCAGGGTAGCACAAAACGAAGTACAATCGTAGTTTATCAAAAAATTATTTTGCTAGAGGTGCGGAATGCAACCCTATCCTGTTTCCTTCGGTGTCGGTCATCACAGCCATATAGCCATAGTCGGCACTGATTTCTGTTTTAGGTACCATAATACCGCCGCCGGCATCAATCACTTTGTCCAATACATTTTGCACATCAGGATTTGCGTTTAAGTAAATCAATGGCCCATCGGTTGCCGAAGCTTTGTGAAAGCCCCCGCTGTCAACCAGTGCTCCGCCCACCTGGTTCATCATATCCTCCAACGGAAACATCCTCATTTTTATATTTGGAAGATCCATGGGTATCATCTTAATACCAAAAACATTTTCGTAAAATTTTTGAGCCCGGTCAAGGTCGGTGGCTGCTATTTCAAACCAGCTGATTGCATTGTTCATTGTAAGTTTTTTAATAGTTAGATAAAGGTCTTTTGCCTATAGCATTTTTTCCTTAGTGAGGCAATATGGCCTTTAAAGTTCTACAAAATATTTTGAAATTTTATACCACTTGTAGAAAAGGTAGTAATTATTTTATACGAAACTTCATTACTTCTAAAAGAACAGACCAATCGCAATTGCATTCAGTTTGCCATTTACCAGGAACGCTCCGCATCTCAGATATGCCACGATCGACTCAAAAACCGAAAAGTTTTTAGCCATAACTTTTTTTTAATATCCTGTTCTATAGTATAATTGTTAAATTTACATCTAACGATCTAAAAGCTTGTACATGAAACCACTGCTGTTTGCTGCTATCCTGCTTACGAATATTTGCTATGCACAACAATTGAATGACTGGGAGAACCCCGCTATTGTTCAACAAAATAAAGAAAACCCTCATTCCACAGGGATGATCTTTAACAGCCCGGCAGACGTAAAAACAGACGACTACAGTCTTTCGCCTTTTTATCAATCCCTTAATGGTATATGGAAATTTACGTACACCAGCCAATACGCTGACAGGCTGGTTGATTTTTATCAAACAAATTTAAATGACACAAAGTGGAATGAAATTCCCGTTCCTTCAAATTGGGAAATGAAGGGTTTCGGAATTCCTATTTATACCAACGTTACCTATCCCTTCCCTAAAAACCCACCATACGTGGGAGACGACAACCCGGTGGGAACATATCGTAAACAATTTACCGTACCCGCCGCCTGGGATGGAAAAGAGATCTTGCTTCATTTTGGTTCAATCACCGGGTGTGCCTTTGTTTATGTGAATGGGCAAAAGGTTGGCATGTCAAAAAACTCCAAATCACCGGCAGAATTTAATATCGCCCCATATCTTGTAGCAGGTAACAATCTTTTAGCCGTTCAGGTTTTTCGCTGGCACGATGGCAGCTATCTGGAAGACCAGGATTTTTGGCGCATCAGCGGCATAGAGCGTGATGTGTTCCTTTATGCTTTACCCAAGTTATCGGTATGGGATTTTTTTATTAAAGGCGACCTTGATGCAAAATATACCAATGGTTTATTTAGTGCTGCTGTAGACCTTCGGCAGTTTGAAGGCAATACAACAAAATCAGGTTCAGTACTGGTAGAAGTGCAGGACAATAATGGAAAAGCTGTGTTCAGTAAGCAACAAAAGTTTTCCATTGGTAATGATACTATAAAAACAATTTCCTTTAGCGGCACAGTAAAAAATCCTTTAAAATGGAGCGCCGAATTCCCTAATTTGTATAACTGTAATATTACCTGGAAAGATGCTTCCGGAAATATTTTGGGCGTTACAGGTTCAAAAATTGGGTTTAGAAAAGTAGAGATAAAAGATGCGCAACTGTTTATCAATGGCATGCCTGTTTATGTACATGGTGTAAACCGTCACGAGCATGATGAAATGGAAGGTCACGTATCCACAAAAGAATTGATGACAAAAGATATTCAGTTAATGAAGCTGTACAATATCAATGCGGTACGTACAAGTCATTATCCAAACGACCCCTTGTGGTATAAGTTGTGCGATGAGTATGGCATGTACCTGGTAGATGAAGCCAATATTGAAACACACGGCATGGGTGCCGGCGGCCAGGGCCGGTATGATACGTCGAAACATCCGGCTTATTTACCATTGTGGGCTCCTTCTTTTCTTAACCGTATTCATTGTTTGGTAGAACGTGATAAAAATCATCCATCGGTAATTTTATGGTCGATGGGAAATGAGTGTGGCAATGGCCCCGTTTTTTTCGATGCCTATAAATGGATAAAGCAAAGAGATAACAGTCGTTATGTGCAATTTGAATCAGCCGGCGAAAATGAGAATACTGATATCGTTTGCCCCATGTACCCTGCCATGCAGTATATGAAATCATATGCCGCCTCAGACAAAAAAAGGCCGTTTATTATGTGCGAGTATTCGCATGCCATGGGTAACAGCAATGGTAATTTCCAGGAGTATTGGGATGTAATAATGAGTAATAAAAAAATGCAAGGTGGTTTTATTTGGGATTGGGTTGACCAGGGCTTAAAGAGAACCACACCTGATGGAAGAGTCTATTGGGCATACGGCGGCGATCTCGGCGGATATGCTTTGCAAAATGATGAAAATTTTTGCGCCAACGGTTTAGTGGCGTCTGACAGAAGCATCCACCCCGGGTTGTATGAGGTAAAAAAAGGCTACCAGGATATTTTATTTAACGCAAAAGATATTGCTAAAGGTTCCATAACGATTTTCAACCTGTTCAATTTTACCAATTTAGACAATTACAGTTTCAAATGGCAGTTGATGCGTAACGGTGAGCTGGTAAAAGAAGATACATTTTCTGTAAACGTTGCACCGCACCAGCAAAAAGATATTGTATTAAATATTCCTCAATTTAAATCACCGGAGGGAACAGAGTATTACTTAAACCTTTACGCATTTACAAAAACTGCAGCCCCGCTTGTACCTGCCGGGCATGAGATTGCAAGAGAACAATTTAAATCAGCCGGCGATTATTTTGCAACCACCTACAATAAAGAAAATAAATTGCAGGTTACAAAAAACGGCTCTGATGTTACTTTCAGTTCAGGTAAAATAAATGGTATGTTTAGCCTCAATTGGGGAAGAATAACCAGCTTCACAAATAGTAAGGATGCCCGCATTATTGACCAGTACCCTGAACCCTATTTTTGGCGTGCACCTATTGACAATGACTTTGGCAACTACATGCCCGATGCAATGGGTATCTGGAGAAACGCCCACAGCAATATTCAAAAGAAAAATGTTACGGTAGGCGAACAAACAGCAGCAGGCTTATCAATAAAAGTAGACTATGAATTAACCGGCATTAATGTTCCGTATACTGTAGAATATTTTATACAAAATGATGGTTCCATAAAAATTACCGCATCTATCGACATGACGGGCAGAACACTGCCAGAACTTCCCCGCTTTGGTATGCGCATGCAATTACCGGCGCAGTACGACAACCTTACCTACTATGGCCGCGGGCCATGGGAAAATTATAGTGACAGAAATACGTCGTCTTTTATTGGTTTGTATAAAGATGAAGTACGCAACCAGGCAACAGAAAACTATATTCGTCCGCAGGAAAGTGGGTATAAAACAGATACCCGTTGGCTAACGCTTACTAACAACGAGGGCAAAGGCTTACAGGTAGAAGGGTTGCAGCCAATTTGTTTTAGCGCCATTAATAACAAAGCAGAAGACCTTGACCCGGGCGACACAAAAAAGCAACAACACTGGGTTGATGTAAAACACCGCAGCGAAGTATACCTGCATATTGATTTAAAACAAAGAGGTGTTGGCGGCGATAATAGCTGGGGAGCCCTACCCCATCAGCAATATCGTATGCTGGATAAAAAATATTCTTATAGTTATGTTATTAGGTTAATTGATTAAGAAATAATAAGTGGCTAGTAGCAAGAAATTTTACGCGAAATGGCATAAATGCTGATACATGCATGATGTCGATGTAGTGCTGTCATCCCGACGAAGGAGGGATCTGCCAGGAGTTGCTGCTGCTAACGAATTGAAATGTGTTACCAAACTTATTTAACTTTAATGCTTGCCCAGCAGGTCCCTCGTGCCTCGGGATGACAGCTCGATTGAACCGGATGACGGATACCTGAGCAATAAACCTATATTGAACAAAACACGTTATTAAATGAGCAGCACATATAGCTATTTCGTTTACATACTAACCAATAAAAATAAAACAGTACAATATACCGGTGTAACCAACGATTTATATAGACGGCTATCAGAACATTTTGAAAATTCAAAACCATTTAGACATACATCTTTCGCCGGGAATTACAATGCATTACTATGACCGTTTTGATAATGTGATAAATGCAATAGCCCGTGAAAAAGAAATAAAAGGATGGAGAAAAAGCAAGAAAGAAGCACTGATAAATACGATGAATCCCGGATGGAATTTTTTAAATGGTGAGGTATGGTCATGTCTACAAAGGTGTCTTCCAAACATTTTTACTACCGCCAAACAGATCACTCGGAATGACAGGTTAACTCGTCACGATTGTGAAAACCTAGTTAGTAAAAAATTGAAATCAAATCACAACTGCACTACCCTTATTTCAGCATCGTTTCTGCGAAAAAAATTACTTGTCCAATACACACAATACACATGATAAAGGCAGCATGCCGTTAATAAAACCGGCTTTTCCATCAAGTCAGAAAAAATAATTAATGCAGCAAGTGTTAAAGGTATCCTGATTATTTCAGAAAGGAATACCCATTTTTTAGCATCTAAAATACCGCCCCAGTTAATTATTAGGTGCCATAATAAAATAGCTGCCATTGTTCTTTCAACCGCTGTCCACGGAGAATTTGGGGTAATAATGAGCAACATAAACACTGCTCCAAAAACGCAGCTCAGTATTAAATACAATTTACAATTTGCATAGGGAATGCAGGAATAATGTTGTGGGTTCTCCAATGTCATTTCAGGCTGTTTGGGCTTTGGCGGTAAATCGGCGGGCCGCCAGCCCAATGGCATAAACCACAGCCGGATTTTATCCCACCAGCTTGTGGTAGCAACAGCATCTTTCCATAATAAAATATAATAATGAAAATTAATTGCAATGGGATTTGATGTATTTGGATGGTTGTACATTCCATAAACCACTTTGTCTGTTTCCTCTGCATAGGATCCAAACATGCGATCCCAAATAATCAAAAACTCGCCATAATTTTTGTCGAGGTATTTATAATTTGCTCCATGATGAACACGGTGATGTGAAGGCGTTGTAAAAATGTATTCTATCCAATTCCAAAATTTTCCAATCAGTTCTGTATGATGAAGGAAGGCAATAAAAAGGTGAATGGCCACAACGATATACAACAGGTGAGGTTCAAACCCTATTAATGTTAGCGGCCAAAAAAATAAAAACGAACACAAACGTTGTGTTACACTTGCCCTTGTGGCAACAAAAAAATTCATCTCCTGCGCACTATGGTGAGGCGAATGTGCTGCCCACATTATGTTGATGCTATGCCCCCAGCGATGCACCCAATAAAAAATAAAATCAACTCCCAATAAAAGAAAAAGAAGATTGTACCACGTAGTTGGTATATGGTTAATTAACCGGTAATTTTCCCATAAATAACCATACGAATAATAAACGCCGGCAGCAACCAGCACATTGATTGTTTGATTGCCCAATGCTGTACCAAAGTTGGCGACGGCTTCCGAAAAACTAATGTATTTTTTTTTGTAATAGTAACACAAACCAATTTCCAACAGGATAAAAATAATTGCCAGTGGCGTTAACCACGTATATATATTCATAGGTGTAAATAAAAAAATCATACAAAATGTTTTAATATTTAATGAATAATGGCCAATTGCATGTTAAGCTAATAAAAATATGGCAGGTTTCAAAGTGCCATTTCTGTGCCGCCCTGTCAATCACAACCGGCGAGGCATAAAGTACGCAGTGACGCTAAATCCATATTTAAAAAGGCTTCAATATTTACATTTTCCCTACCATATAACCCAGGCTTACCATCAAAATTTACCCGAAGTATTTATTAAGCCTACATTTACAACATGAAGTTTAACATTAGCAGCGAACTATCTTATGAAGTATTTTCTCCCACCACTTTTATTTTTAATATCCAGGCTGCCAGGTCGGCTAGCCAGTTAATTATTGAGGAAGCAGTGTATATTAACCCCATCATACATTTCAAAGAATTTGAATTGAACAATGCTGATGCCCGTTTTATTAAACTGGAGCTAACTGAAGGCACGTCATTTAGGTTGTCCTACTACGCACAGGTAGATGTTCAACACCACAAGGTTGATGAAAAAATTCTTTCTCGGTACATACCGATCATTGAACTGAACGAACAGGTGTTACCCTATCTTTTTCCAAGTCGGCATTGCCAGTCGGATAAATTAAGAAAATTTGCTACCAAGGTATTTGGTCATGTGCCCAATCAATCCCTTAAAGTGACTGCTGTCAATAACTGGATATTTAATCATAATGATTACGTGAGCGGAACTACCGACTCCGGTACTTCTGCATCCGATACAGTGATTCAGCGGGAAGGCGTTTGTAAAGACTTTGCACATTTGGGCATTGCGCTTTGCAGGGCGCTGGATATACCAGCCCGGTATTTAACAGCTTATGCGTACAATTTAAACCCGCCCGATTTTCATGCCTGCTTTGAAGCTTATATTGGCGGGCACTGGATAATTTTTGACCCGACTAAATTAGTGCCGCTTAATGGCCTGGTAAAAATCGCCAACGGACAAGATGCTACCGAGACCGCTGTAGCCAGTTTTTTTGGAACCACCAATTGTACTTATATGAATGTGCAGTGTAGTATCGCGGAACCAGGCTTTATACCATTTATGCCTGGAACCGGTAAAATGGAAGCCCTCTCATTCTTATAAGCTGCTGTAATTATTAAGAGAGACTTTTGCAGGTTGCTGTTTGATACTACCAACAACACTTGCAGTTTTAAAACTATGCATATTCTATTTTACGATGCGGCGCATATTGCAAAATCTTTTTCTTTAATTCTGCCGGCCGGTATGGTTTCAACACATAGTCAGTAAACCCTTTATCGTAAATAAGCGAATTCATGTCTTCAAGCAAGGTGGCGGTAAATGCCAGTACGGGAGTTTCCTTGTCGGTTTCTCTTATTATTTTAATGGCGGCATAACCGTCCATTTCCGGCATTTCCAGGTCCATCAATATAAGATCGAATTTATGGTACTTCAAAAGTTCCAGTGCATGTATCCCGTTGCCTGCTTCTTTTATTACCACGCCCCATTTATGTAAAAAGCTGGTAAGGATGTCGGCGTTCACTTCATTGTCTTCCACCACCAGTATTTTTAGCCCTTTTGTGTCAGCAGTAATGTCAACAGTGTTGCTGCTGTCTGTAGCCGCATCTATTTTCTGTGCTGGTGCATTTTCAAAATTAATGCTGAAGAAAAAACGTGACCCTTCACCCAGCTCACTCTCTACCTGCAGCAGCCCGCCAAATTTATTTACCAGCCTTTCGCTGATGGTAAGGCCAAGGCCTGTGCCGCCGTAACGCCTGCCAATTTCCTCCACATGCACCTGTGCAAATCCCTGGAATACCTCTGCCAGTTTATTTTTTGGAATACCGATGCCGGTATCTTTCACTTCAAATAAAATAGTGCTTGCGGCAGCATCATTTTTTTCAACCTTAATTGAAAAAGTAACGCTACCCACATTTGTAAATTTCAATGCATTTGATAAAAGGTTATTGATTACCTGGCTCAACTTCACCTCATCACTGCGAACGGTGATGCCCTCCAATTGTTCATCGGCAACAATTATAAAGCCTATATCCTTGTTCTTAAATTGTACTTCGAATGTTTTATTAATATTGTCAATACAATCCTTTAAGTTAAATGGGTGCTTTTTGAGGTCGAGTTTTCCGGCATCTATTTTACTAAAATCAAGAATATCATTAATAATGCCCAGCATGTGTTCAGAAGAGTAACGTAGAATATTTACGTGCTTCTTAATATTCTCCGGAAGATTTTCTTCCATCAAAACTAAATTGGAAGTGCCAATAATTCCATTTAACGGTGTACGCAGTTCGTGGCTCATACTGCTTAAAAAACGAGCCTTGGCTTTGGCCGCATTTTCTACATTATTTTTATAAATCTGCAATTCTTTTTCGGCAATTTTTTTTTCGGTAATATTCCTTATGCTGATAATTTGGCATTTCACATCCTTTTTATAAAATGTATTGCTTTTTATATATGTAAATATTTTATCTTTTTTATGCGTAATAAAACTTGCTTCGCCCTGCCAGAAGTCGGGTATATTATCCATCATCAACACCAGGTTATCGCTGTCAGGGGCAAGGTATCGCATCATCATACGGCTTAAATTTAGCTTCCTCAGGTCTACTTCGGGCGGTAACGCAAACATGGATTCCAACCTGTTGTTAAAATCAATAATGTCATTAGTTTCCTGGTTAATTACTATATAGGCATCTACGTATAATTCAAGCAGGGCCTGCTGGTACGATATCTCAGCGGTAAGGTCTTGCTTAGGTTTCCTTACAAAAAAACGTTTAAAAACCGTCTCTTTTAGATGCTCCACATTTGCCATATTATAATTTATTAGTAATGCTGGTATAAACAACGAAAAAAAAGGCAAAATATTAGCATTGGCAAAAATTGTATTCATTAGGCCAATGTATTACTAACTAAAACTTGTTTCCCTAAAAAATATTTTGCAAATTATTTCGTTATGGTACAACAGTGAATATTATTAATATAAATGTTGAAACAAAATGAACCCGGAAGTATTTGTATTTAACAGCAAATTAGATGGTGATTTTTTGAGAAGTATTTACGAGGATGATAAAGAGCATGCGGAAATGGTTTTTGAGAAATTTCTAAAAACCATCCGGGTTCAAATGAATGAAATTGAGGAAAGCTATACCGGCGGAGATACTGAGATTTTCAGAAGACAAATTCATAAACTAAAACCTGTACTAAGTTTTGTTGGCTTAACCGGGTTGACTAATAAAGCAGCGATTATTGAAGACAAATGCAAAGAAGCCGCTGCTACAAATTATTTGAAGGATTTATATATTGGATTTAAAAATGAATTAACAGAAATGATACCTGTTATTGAAGATGATTTGATTAAACTTAAAGCCTAAAACTGTTTAAAGCCTCCCACATGAAACTAACTTCAATTATTGTTGATGACGAACCTATTTCCAGGAGCTTCCTGGAACGTTATTGCGAAAAAATAGGCAGCGTTACTGTTGCCGGTTCTTTCCCTGATTCTGAAACGGCACTACAATTTCTACAAAAAAATGAAATTGACGTTCTTTTTCTAGACGTTGAAATGCCTGGTGACAGTGGATTTCAGTTGTTGGACAAACTGGTGGTAATGCCAAAGGTAATTCTCACCACCTCTAAAACTGAATATGCATACGATGCTTTTCAGTATAACGTTACAGACTATTTGAAAAAGCCATTTTCGTACGTGCGTTTCCAGGAATCTGTAAGCAAAGCGTTTGAATCGTTGGATGATAAAAAAGACGCTGTAAAGGTTGACAAAAAAGAAGATGTATTTATTAAATCGGATGGTAAACTTACCCGCCTTAATTATGAAGATATTTTATACATTGAAAGCGTAGGTGATTATGTGAAATACTGCACGCCCGATAAAAAATATATTACACACAGTACCTTAAAGGCTGTAGAAGAAAAAATGAATAACCAACAGTTTATGAAAGTGCATCGTTCGTTTATTGTAAACCTGCGGAAGATCAGTAATATACAGGAATACACTCTTCTCATTGGCAGTTCTCTTATACCCATCAGTAAACTACTAAAAACTGAAGTGATGGGAAGGTTAAACCTCGCAGTTTAGATAATATAATCACTCCCACAAATAATTTAACTGTCCCTTTTAGGGACAGTTTTCGTTGAAAGCTATAAAGAAAGTCATCAATCAATAGCTATATCCTGCTTGCAGACAGACTACAAAAAATTGCCAAATCGTCCATTTTGCACCATTCGTCGAAAAAAACCGGCCATTAACCGAAAAATAAAAAATCCCGCAGTAAAACGTTGCATTTTTACATCAGAAAGGCAAACAAATAGTTTTAGAATTAAGTATCAAATCCAACAAAATTCAATTATCCGAAAAAAACAAAAGCCAAACCAAAGCAAAACAAACAAAGAAAACACTGTCCATCCGATAGCTATCGGATCCTAACCAAGAAAAACCAACGAAGCACACAACCAATAAATGTGCTTAGCAAACCACAAGTAGAAAAAATTAATTTCAAGTTTTCAGGAAATTTAAAAAATGTCCCCTTACCAGGGACATTTTTTATTTGTATAACGGATTGTTAACATGAAAAGATTCAGCTAAAGTAAGTCGGCTAAAAAATCCAATGTACTACTGACAGGATATCTGTAATAGTTCAATTGTATTGAACTAAACAGCTATCACATCGGCATTGTAGCAGATAATACTGGATTAATTTATAAATCGATTTGGTATAACTTTGCCCTTTCAAATAAATCTGTCACCCTGCAGCGCAATAGGTAAACTTTCATTAATGACAAGAAAAACTTTTATTAAGTCAGGCCTGGCTGTCACCGCAGGGCTACTGGTTACAGAATCGTTTTTGGTTGAAAGGTATTTTTTTGAAACCAATGAATTCTTTATAGGGCAGGCGACAAAGGATACGGGAAATATTAAAATTGTACAAATTTCTGACCTGCACATTCGCTCTATCAATTACCCATTGCGCCAGCTCGCTAACAAACTGAATACATTACAGCCAGATTTAATTGTGTTTACCGGCGATACTATTGATAGAGCAAAGAACATGGCCCTGCTCAACGATTTTTTACACCTAATTGACAGAAAAATAAAGAAAGCTGCAGTATTGGGTAATTGGGAATACCAGGGGCATGTTGACCTGGCTGAACTGGATAAAATTTATACGGCCAATAACTGCGACTTACTGGTTAACGAAACAACTCAATACACATTTAACGGAAAAACTGTTTCCATCACGGGCGTGGATGACCTTTTGCATGGCGATCCCGACTTTGATGGCGCAATTGTTAGTTACAAAAAAAGCGATTATCATATTCTGCTAAATCATTGCCCCCAGTACAGCGATGAAATAGCCCGGAAAATGAAAGACGACATTCCTGTTGATTTTATTTTATCAGGGCATACCCATGGCGGCCAAATTAATTTATTTGGCTTTATAGCTTATTTGCCAAAAGGATGCGGCAGGTATCTAAAAGGCTGGTACGACACGCCCACTAAATTATATGTTTCAAAAGGAATGGGTACCGGCTTTATTCCGGCAAGGTTTTGCGCAAGAGCAGAGATAGCCATTTTTAATTTAAAGGCGTGAGTAAAAGAAGATATAATTTTCAATGCCGCAACTGATATCCAGTTTTTGTTTTCGCTACGCTGCCATATTACCTAATAGAGTGCAGTTGTTTTCAGAAAAGTAAACCTCAAACCCGATTCTCTTCCGTTTCCAAGTAATGTTGGCTTAAAATTTCGTAAAAGCCTTGCGCTATGCAGCAGATGAAGGCCATTCCAAATCTACCAAATCGGTAATTTTTCACTATTCATCGAAAAAAAACACCCATTAACCGAAAAATAAAAAATCCTGCAGAAAAACGTTGCATTTTTACATCAGAAAGGCAAACAAATAGTTTTAGAATTAAGTATCAAATCCAAAAAATCCGATAGCTATCGGATCAAGTATCCAAAAAAAACCAACAACATCCAAACCCTAAAGAAAAAACCAACAACATCCAAAACCATAACAAAAAACCAACATCCAATTAACCGAAAAGAAACCGATCCAAACCTTAAAGCAAAAGCCAAACCAAAGCAAAACAAACAAAGAAAACACTGTCCGATCCTAATCATGAAAAACCAACAGGCACATACCCAATAAATGTGCTTAGCAAACCACAAGTAGAAAAAATTAATTTCAAGTTTTCAGGAAATTTAAAAACTGTCCCTTTACCAGGGACAGTTTTTATTGATGTACATTTAGCGGTTACTGCAGCGTTCGGCTATGCATTCTCCACAGATATACCCTCGTGTGTCAGCACCAGTGTTTCTATGGCTATATCCCCTCCTTTCGCTTCAAGCACAGGCCCGTAATACTTTATGGGAAATGCATTCTTAACTTTCCACACAACTACAGGTTCGTACGTTTCATTCAATAATATAATCCTGATATCCCTCCTTTCAATAGTACCCATTTGCTTCGTATTTATCCAGGCAAAGAATTCATTATCGCCTTTGGCGATACCGCGTTTTAAGGTGATATCTGAAAACTTTCGAAGTCCCGGAATCTTTCTGAAACTATCGTCAGCATTTGAACCTTCCCTGAAGGAAACTGCCTCAATCTCAATATCTAGTCCTAATACTTCGGTAAATCCAATTCTCGATCCGCCCCATTCTACACTAAAATGGTAACGACTGTAAACGTTTGGTGTCATAAAAAAATATTTGATGATCAGAAAAAAAATAAGTGCCAATAACAACAATCCTGCAATCAACATATAATAAAATTATTGCAGCCAAGGTACAACATCTTGCCGAATTGAAGTCCCCTATTACCATTTCTTCAATTCATGTTTAGTAAACAAATATTCAGGCGTGTCAATTATTTCATCATCATTTACCTGGTACCAGGGAGACAATTTTTTATTACCCGGATTATTCAACACATGAATATCCTGCGCTGGCATATAGCTTTGGGCCAATAGATAAATTTTGTTCCCTGTGCTGTCTGTAGCTACATCCATCACTATTACGGCATGCCCGGGAAAACCTCCACGAATCAATACATCGCCCGGTAAAATTTGTCGCATTGTTGTGGGCCGCAATTGCTTCGACAACGAAGCGCTGCCACACATGCCAAAAACGCGGTTTAAATAAACATCAAAATTTGCCCTTGTGTACGGTTGTTTAAAAAGGTAAGCTGCTCCATTGTTGTCTGTGAAAACAATTTTATCATAGGCCATTTGCGAAAACAGATATTCAGCACGCAGGCGCATTACCGCATCGGCACATTGCTGCAGATTTTTTTTGCCGACAGAAATATCAAGTACTGCAAATTGGGCTGCTTGATTTGCTTTTTTGCTGCCGTCAAAAAGATACACTGTTTTGTTGGCTTTTAACCCAGTCTTTCTTAACCATCCAGCAAATGATGCGATCTCAGCCGTAGTTCTTTTATATCCTTCTGGCAATGGAATTTGATTAATATTTGTATAATGTGTATGTGGTAGTAATTGTGCTAACGCAATTTCAGCGCCGGAACTGTTAGCCTTATTGTTACACGAGAGCGTGGCTAACAATAAAATAGTTTTAATTGTCTTAATGAGCATATACAATTATTTTATGTAAATAATTGTAAGATTATTTACAACATCATTTCCATAAAAATGCACGATTAAATAATAAGGAATTTTTTATTTAGTATTGTTATGACGAGGCAAATACTACCCGTAATTGCTTTCATTTAAAATTTATTCACCTGTTGCAAAAATTAAATAGCTGTTGCTGTAACATATTTTTACTTTAAGCGTATTATACCAATAAAAAACGGAGTGATTTTCAAATATTTTCAAATCAATCAAACTAAAATATTATACCGACTTGAAAGGGAATAGGTTTTTATATTGTGAATTTTTTAAGAATAGCATCATTATATTTAGTTTTCACAATTAGCTAATATTTATTTTATAACCTCCGGCTAAATTCATTTTTTCATAAAAGACCATGATATCTACACATACGCTAATCATTGGAGCCAGCGCCGCAGGCCTTGCATCGGCAGCCTGTCTGCAAAAAGCAGGTGTTGATTTTATAATGGTAGAGAAGCATCCTCAACTGGCAACAGGCTGGCGAAACCATTACGATCGTTTGCATCTGCACACCAGCAAAAAAATATCGGCCTTACCCTTTATACAATTTAATGATGAATTGCCCGATTACCCCGCCCGCCGGGACGTAGTGTGTTACCTGGATGACTACGCCAGGAAATTAAATATTCAGCCTGTTTTTAACACAGAAGTATTGTCGGTAAAAAAAGAAGGCGACATATGGACTTCCGAAACTAATAACGAAGTGTATCAGTCGCGTTTTGTAATTGTAGCAACCGGCCTTACCAATACGCCTAAAATGCCGTCCTTTAAAGGAATGGATACTTTTCCAGGAGAAATTTTACACAGCTCAAAATTTAAAAATGGTGCCGCGTTTGCCGGCAAAAAGGTTTTAGTGGTTGGGTTTGGCAATTCAGCATGCGAACAGGCAATTTGCCTGCACGAACATGGTGCCACCCCTGCCCTATCGGTTCGTTCGGCTGTTAACGTAATTCCTCGGAATATCTTTGGCTTCCCCATTCTTGAAATAGGAAAACTAACAGCTATGCTACCGCCAAGATTGGCGGATAAAATAAACGCCCCCATAATAAGAATGCTGGTTGGCGACATAAAAAAATTGGGCCTTAAGAAATCAAAATATGGGCCAATGGAACAAATACAAAAACAAAAAAGAATTCCGCTCATTGATATCGGCACCATAAAACTCATCAAAGAAGGCTTTATAAAAGTGTATGGAGATATTTTACGCATTGATGGTAGTACCATCTACTTTGAAAATGATAAGCAACAAAATTTTGATGCCATTATTTTAGCTACAGGATACAATCATAATTTGAATAGCTTTATCAACGTTTGTAAGAATCGTATAGATGATTTAAACAATCCAATTGGCAGGCAAAATTATTTTGGAAAAGACGGGCTGTACTTTTGTGGCTTTTATGTATCTCCGAAAGGCATGCTAAATGAAATAGGGAAGCAAGCCGGGATAATTGCCGCTGATATTTCAAAACAAACTGCACCTTCTTTAAATATAGCTTGAAGTTAACTCCGCTTGTCGTTTCAGGGTGGCAATTCACAAACCCATCATCACAGCAGTCAGCGCCTTGGCATAAATCCCAAAGCCTTGATGTAACCATCATTTTGAATGCAGTTCTTAAAGCTGCAATTTTCGAGGTATCCGTCCAACGCTTTTTTTATTTCAGAAATATCTGCCGG